>CAZLBZ010000026.1:0-7137 GCA_964558045.1 uncultured Candidatus Saccharibacteria bacterium | reverse complement strand
GGCGCAGGAGGGGCAGTAGATCATTGGAATTGGAGCCCCCCAATATCTTTGTCTTGAGATAAGCCAGTCGCGCAGGTGGTAGTGAGTTTCTTTTTTACCACTGACTCTTTTTATCGCATCATCTTTATCTATAAGCTCGGTTTCCACTATCGACAAATTAAACTTTTCTGCGAATTCCCTGTCGCGCTCATCGTGATCCGGCACTGCCATTATTGCACCCGTTCCATATGAAGCAAGCACGTAATCGGAAATCCATACCGGTATCTCCTCTTTGGTCGCGGGGTTTATAGCCTTCACGCCGGTTAGCTCAAAACCGGTCTTTGATTTGCCTTCAGCGATTCTCTCGTTTTCCGTCTTTGTCTTGGTCTTTTTTATATATTCCTCTATTTCTTTCCTGTTCTTAATTCTGTCCCTCAGTCCACTTACCAACTCATGCTCGGGCGCGAGTACCATATATGTCGCTCCAAGGATAGTGTCCGGCCTTGTTGTAAAAACTTTTATCACCTTCCTTGAATCACTTATCGGAAACTCAATAAGCGCGCCTTCAGAGCGGCCTATCCAATTCCTTTGCGCGGTTTTCACGCTCTCGGTCCAGTCTATCTTCTCCAAATTATCTAAAAGCTTGTCGGCATACTCGGTTATTTTGAAGAACCACTGTTCCAATTCACGTTTTGTTACCTCCGTGCCGCATCTCTCGCATTCCCCGGATATGACCTGCTCATCGGCAAGGACGGTTTTGCAGGAAGGGCACCAGTTCAGACTTGCTTTCTTTCGGTAAGCAAGGCCCTGTTTCCACATCTGAATGAAAATCCACTGCGTCCACTTATAATATTCGGGGTCGTAGGTCTCAAGCCTTTCGTTCCAGGCAAACCCGTTGCCTATCGTCTGGAGCTGGCGGTAAAAATTCTTTTCGGAATCTTCGGCATGCTTCATCGGGTGCTTCCCGGTCTTCAACGCATAGTTTTCCGAGTGAATTCCAAACCCATCAAGCCCAATGGGCTCAAATACATCCATTCCATGCATTCTCTGAAACCTGCCGTATATGTCGCTTCCGGTGAACGCATACATATTCCCTATATGCAAACCCTCGGCAGACGGGTACGGGAACATCATCAGGTTATAGAATGGCTTCTTTGCTTTTGCCAAGTCCGGCTCGTATATGCCGGTTTCAAGCCACTTCTTTGTCCACTTTTTTTCCGTCTTGGAGAATGGATACATATAAGTCAGATAGATTGTAGTATAAACGCACTAAAGCCGTGTCAGCAACTTTTGCGGCTCCTCAAATACTTAGAACCTTCCTTGCGTTGGCGGTTGTCTGTTTTTTAACTTCATCAAGGTCAACTCCGAGAATTTCCGCAAGTTTCTCGGCGGTGTATTTAACGTAAAGCGGTTCATTCCTCTTCCCGCGGAAAGGAACGGGTGCAACATACGGCGCGTCCGTCTCCAAGAGTATCCTCCCAAGCCCCACGCGTTTTATCGTATCGTCATAATCTCTGGTAAACGTAATCACCCCGCCGAAAGAGAAATAAAATCCAATATCCATCAGCTCTTCCGCGTCATTCTTCTTCCCGGTGAAGAAATGCACAATCCCGGGTATATCCTTCTTTAACTTGTCCTTGTTTTTTCTTAAGACGCTAATAAGGTCAGGGAACGCATCCCTACAGTGAATCATCAGGGGTTTGTTTACGGCATTTGCAACGGCGATCTGGCCTTCAAACGCTTTAATTTGCTCGCCCTTGCTATCCTCGCTCATCCTATAGTAATCAAGGCCGCACTCACCTATAGCCACAACCTTGTCGTGCTCGGCGAGTTTCTTGTAAACGTCAAAGTCGAACTCCTCTCCCCTGCTTACGAAGGCCTTTGCGGCTTCGCCGCCTCCAAGCTCCTGCTCATCGTGGTAAGACTTGCCGGTGTGGACTGGATGCAGGCCGATAACGGCAAAAACTCCCTCCTCGTACTTTTCCGCAGTCCTAATCGCTCCTTCGGACGTGTCTTTTTGAGTGCCAACGTTTACCACCCATATACCCTCATCAAGAGCTCTCCTTATAACCTCATCGGAGTCATTTTTATATGCAGCGAAATGCGCGTGGGTATGAGAGTCTATTAACTGCGGTTTCATGTAAGACGTGGAAACAATGAATCAATTTTATTAATGGTCAGGGTATCCCCGTCCCACTTTATTGCTTTTGTAATCTTCTCGGAAGTTCCGGGCATTATTGGCTGTATGAGGGAAGCTACGTTGTCCAAAATCACTACAAGGTTAAATATTGCCTGCGGGTCGTTTGTCTCCCATGGTTTGTTCTCGTTCACATACCCGTCGCCGTAGCTAATCAGTCTCCATACTTTAGCTGTCGCCTCGTGTATTCTAAAGCTTGATAGTTCCTTTCCGAACTCCTCTTTTGCGTTTTCAATCACACCTGAAATCTCCTCCGAGACTTTTCTTTTGTCCATCTTCCCAAGAGACTCGCCAAGAGTAAGAACCCTTGAGGCAAAGTTTCCGAGGCCGTTTGCAAGGTCGGCTTGGTATGCTTCCTTGAATTTATCCTCATCGAAATCGCTGTCCTCGAACGGGTGGATATGCCTCGCAAAGTAATATCTTACTGCATCGGTGCCGTATTTATCAGCCAGATAGAACGGGTCTATGGTATTCCCGGCACTTTTGCTTATCTTCCGACCCTCTATGTTCACGAAGCCGTGTATGAATATCTGTTTCGAGGGCTCCAACCCCGCTGACATAAGCATCGCCTGCCACATTGCCGCCTGCTGTCTTATCTGGTCTTTGCCCGCGAATTGCAAAACGGGCCACCAGTCTTTGAACCTCTTCATATCTTCCGGCCAGCCAATTGCCGAGACATAGTTAATAAGCGCGTCAAACCAAACATACATAATATGCTCGTCGTCTCCCGGCACTGGGACTCCCCACGGCATTTTTTCCTTGAGCCGGGATATGCTGAAATCCTGCAGGTCGCCTTCAACAAATCTCTTTATTTCATTGAATCTCGACTCCGGCACAATAAAATCCGGCCTGCTTTTGTACAAATCCAGGAGCTTGTCTTTGTATTTGCTGAATTTGAAGAAATAATTCTCTTCCTCGATTATTTCTATCTCTTGATTCGGATGAAGAGGGCATCGTCCATCCTCAAGCTCCGAGTCTGTTTTCTCAAGCTCACATCCAACGCAGTACTTTATTTTATAAAGCTTCTTTTCTATGTCTCCGTTCTTCTCGCATATCTTCCAAAATTCCTGAGCGGCCTTGATGTGGTTTTTGTCCGTTGTGCGTATGAAATTGTCGTAACTCAGATTCAGAGCTTTTCTAAGGTTGTCGAATCTACCGGCATTCTCATCCGCATACTTCTGCGGGTCTTTTCCTTCTTCTACTGCTTTTCTGTAAATTTTCAGCCCGTGCTCATCGGTGCCCGTATTAAAAAACACGTCGTCCCCGAGCTTGCGTCTGTAGCGCGCCGTTATATCCGCCTGCACCATCTCCAGGGCATGACCTATGTGCGGTTCCGCATTTACATACGGAAGTGTAGTTGTAACGTAAAATTTCGCCATAATTACTCCCCTACCACTCCTGCAGATGCAGCTATACTTTTAATTTCCTGCGGCTCCTGGTCTCTTTAACCGCCACCCAGTCTTCTATTATCTCTTGCAGGAAAACTGCAGTGGGAATCGCGACAAGCATACCAATAACCCCCGCTATCTGCACCCCACCGAGAAGAGCAACAAGGATTATTACAGGATTGACCCCTATCGCCTTCTTCATCACCAGGGGAACAAGTGCTTGGTTCTCAAGCTGTTGAACAACGAGGAACAGCAGTAAAACGTACATCGCAAGGCGGTAAGACTCTCCGAGTGTAACGGCCACCGCAAGAGCCCCAGCGAAAATGGGGCCCACTACCGGCACCAACTCAAAGACAGCAGCAACGACGGCGAGCACAAGGCTTTGCTTTACCCCTAAAAGCCACAACCCCGTAAACACTGCGGTACCAACTATGAGGCTGAGGAACAGCTGCGCCTGAACCCACCTGCCTATTTTCTTTCTCGTCCTTCGATATAGCCGTATTGCCCTCTGCTCGGCGCCCTCCGGAAGAATCGCTCTAAGGAATTTCTCAACGCCGTCGCGGCTCACAGTCAGGTAAAAAGACAACACGAGGACGGCTATCGCAAACGCAACCCCTCCAAGAAGTTTTCCGAGAATTTGCAGAAACGGCACGCTTCCGGACAGGAGTACGCTTGTTATATTACTCAAGTCCGTATTAACTATCTTTATAACTTCATTCGGCGAACTTATCCCGAGAAATTGCTCCGCAAGGCCGCTAAGGTTATTAAAAATGCTGTTTAGCTGAAGGAGTGTGAGCGGAACTATTGTATATACCAAAAGTGCCAGTACGGTAAGCGCCGCGAGGAATATAAGTATTGTTCCCAAAATCCTGGGTATCCTCCATCTTTCCAGCCTGTCAACAGCGGGTTCGAAAGCGGTGGATATTATAAGTGCGAGGAGCAGGATGGATATTGTCTCCCGCATCAGGTAAGCGGCGAAAACCAGCGCCGCCATTGCCAAAATGCGCCATAAACTTATCCAGGAAATATTTATGGTTGTCCGCTCCACTTCCCCTTTATTCTACGCTATTATTAGAAAATCCCGCAAACTTTTTTCATCCTCAACTGGGCCTATTACAGCTAGGTTAAGTTTCTCGTTACGGAAAATGTCCCTTGCCGCAGTTTGTATATCCCGGGCCGTAACCTTATTTATTTTCTCGGAGACTTCCTCCGGCGTAATCACTTCGTGCGATAAAATCTCCTGATGGCCATAGAATCCCGCGACAGAATCAGACGTTTCAAGGTCAAGCATCATATCTCCTATCATGTGGTTCTTTGCTTTTTTAAGTTCCTTTTCACCAACCAGCTCCTCTTTAAATCTACTGAATTCCATGAGTACCGCCTTGATTACCGGAATCAATTTCTGGTGATCAACTCCGGCAGACGCCTCAAAGTAGCCGTGATCGGTTAAGTAGTCGTTGTTTGCCCTAACATAGTATGCCGCACCCATCTCTCCTCTAATCTTCTGGAACAACCTGGAGCTCATCCCTCCGCCTAAGATATCCGCCATAACATCCAAAATATATCTTCGTTCATCAAAGAGGTTGTAACCTCTTACTCCGACCACCAGGTGGCTCTGGTCGGATTTCTTTTTATTGACGATTAACTCCGGCTTGGCTTGCTCATCTTTCACGGGAAGCTTCCCCTTCTTATCCCCGCTTGGCATCCCCTCAAAAGCTTTTTTGACTTTCTCAATAACCTCTTTCTCGTTAATGCCTCCCGCAACGACGACCGCAGTTGCATTTGGCAGATAATGGTCACCTCTGTATCTTATAAAGTTCTCCCTGGTTAGTTTTCTTATAACATCCTTCTCTCCGCCTATATCCCATCCAGCCGGCTGGTCGCCGTAAAGAAGAGTAGTAAATATCTGCTGGACCCGCCGCATCGGCAAGTCTTCATACATATTAATCTCCTCTATTATAACTCCTCTCTCTTTATCAATTTCATTAGAGTCGAAGATTTGGTTCAGGTATATGTCAGATACAACATCAAGCGCCTTATCAAAATGCACCCTACTCGCCTTAACAAAATAGACAGTGCTCTCAAAGCTCGTATATGCGTTGTATGATGCGCCTATTCCATCAAGCTCGGAGCTTATATCTATCGCCTTCGGCCTATTTTTCGTTCCCTTGAAGCACATATGCTCGAGAAAGTGCGAGATTCCGTTAATCTCCTTTGTTTCGTATTTGGAGCCCGCCTCGACAAGGACAAAGACAGTAACCGCAGGATTTCCTTCCTGCGGCGCCGTTATTATACGTAGGCCGTTATCTAATACAGTCTTTGTAAATTTCATAATAGTTTGCCGTTTAGGTATTCCACGAGCTTATCTATCTCGACTCGTTCCTGTTCCATTGTATCACGGTCACGCACGGTTACTTTCCTATCCTTGAGTGAGTCGAAATCAATCGTAACGCAATATGGGGTTCCATTCTCGTCCTGTCTTCTATAGGTGGGGCGTATAGATTGGGTCGTCGTATTCCACGGCAAAGTCTCCTTTCAACTCATCCAAAATCTCCCCAGACAGCTTTTCAAGCTCGGATTTCCCTGAAAGCGGTAAGATTGCGACTTTTACCGGAGCTATTTCCTTCGGAAGCTTTAGAATGACGCGCATCTCTTTGCTGCCATCCGCCGTGGGCGCCTCCTCTTCTGTATATGCGGAAAGTAGTACGGCGAGTAAGGTCCTCTCAACGCCCATCGACGGCTCTATAACATGCGGTATGAATTCCTCGCCCGTTTCATTATCTCTATACGTCATACTCTTTCCAGAATGTTTCTGGTGCTGTGACAGGTCGTAATCGCCCCTATATGCAAGACCGTACAATTCCTTCTGTCCGAATGGATAAATAAACTCTATATCAACCGTGCGCCTGCTATAGTGAGCTCTGTCTTTTCCGGATATCTCGACCGGTTTCACTCTATCCATATCTATTCCTATACGCTCCAGCCAGTCCATAATTCGCCCAACCCAGTAATCAAATTGCTTTTCCCAATCCTTATCGGTCTTTGGTGGCGCAATAAAGTACTCTATCTCCATCTGCTCAAACTCACGAAGCCGAAATATAAAATTACCCGGAGTAATCTCATTTCTGAATGCTTTACCTATCTGCGCTATGCCGAACGGTATCTTTTTGCGAGCTGTACGCACAACTTCATTGAAATCGACGAACATTGCCTGGGCCGTCTCGGGCCTGAGATATACTGTATTCTCTTTTGATTCCACGGGTCCAAGATTAGTCTTGAACATGGTGTTGAACATCGTCGGCTTCGTCCAGTTCTTTTTACCGCACTGCGGACAACTTATTTCATCTATCTCCCCGCCCTCACCGCCCTCCATATCATCAGCCCGATATCTGCCGTGACAGTCCTTACACTCAATAAGCACGTCATTAAATCCTTCAAGGTGACCGGAGGCCTCCCATACTTTTGTATTCATCACTATGTTTGCATCAAGACCGACAATATCCTGCCTGTCTTCAACAAAAATCTTCCACCATAAATCCTGATGGTAACTTTACATTACTAGCACTCCCCGCC
>CAZLBZ010000025.1:0-7345 GCA_964558045.1 uncultured Candidatus Saccharibacteria bacterium | reverse complement strand
TTGTCTTATGGGTAAGAAAGAAAAAGCGGAGGCGCGAGCGAAGAGAAGGCGCAACAGGTTTTTAAAGAGAACCGTCATCTGGATACTTTTTCTTGCGGCATTGGGCGTTGGGGTTTTCTTCCTTGCGAGGGTGGGTGGAGACGGAGAAGCATTTGGAGCTATAGAGCCGGTAAATTCTTCTGATTGGATGGGCTGGAATCCCGACGCCGGCGTAACTCTCGTCGAGTACAGTGACTTCCAGTGTCCCGCATGCAGTTCGTACTTCTCCATAATAAAGGGGCTTGAAGATGAGTTTAGCCGGGATGTGCGCATAGTTTACAGAAATTTCCCGCTTAGTCAGGTTCATTTCAACGCTGATGTTGCGGCGGGGGCCGCAGAGGCCGCCGGAAACCAGGGGAAATTCTGGGAAATGCACGATATGCTTTTTGCAAACCAGTCCCAGTGGGCGGGGAGCAATGATGCCGAGAATATTTTCGCGGGTTATGCGTCCCAGCTCGGGCTTGATGTTGAGCGCTTCAGGGAAGATATTAATTCGGACGAAGTAAAAAACCGGGTTTCCGAAGACTATCAGGAGGGAGTATCTGCCGGCATTGATTCAACGCCGACTTTCTACGTGAACGGCAAGAGGATACAGAGCCCGAGTGGAAGCGAGGAGTTCAGGGAAATTCTTAATAAGGCAATTGAAGAGAGTAGGATTTAAAAAATCTCTTATTATAGCGCTTATCGCAGTCAGTTTGGTTGGCTTTATTGATGCCGCATATCTGACTGTAAAACATTACACGGGCGAGCCGGTAAGCTGTTCGATAATAAATGGATGCGAGGAGGTAACGACGAGCGAGTATTCAATCGTTTTTGGAATACCCTTGGCGCTTATAGGAGCAATATACTACGCTGGCGTTTCCGCGCTTTTGTTTTTCTATCTTGAGGATGGTGGCGGGGGAGTTCTTAGATTGCTTCTTTTGGGGGTCGCGGGGGCGTTTCTTGTGTCGCTGTGGCTGTTTTATATTCAGATTGCGGTTATAGAAGAGCTCTGCCTGTATTGTCTTGTCTCTGCGGGCTCGTCGACATTTCTCCTCGCCGGAGTTTTGGCACTATGGAAAAAAGACGGGAGCCATTCTGCTATCCGAGGCGGTCGTTTTGAATAAATATCTTGAGCCCCTTCAGCCACACCGCAAACGCCTCTCTAAGAGGCATTATTGATGCAAGGTAATTCAGCTCAATCAGCCCCTTGAACAACCAACCGACAAGTCCGGAGATTACGAATGGCCCTATCTTTACTATTGAGTATTTCCCGCCTATCGGTACTACGTAGGGGTAATTTCTCGGTCTGAAAGTTTTCTTGCTCTTGCCTTTCCCGCCGTGGATTATGTTTTTTGCGACCACGCTCGCCTGGCTTATCGCGGCGCGTGCGGCTCCAGGCACGGGCTTTCCGGTTCTTTTATCCGTTATGGATGCTGCGTCTCCTATTGCAAAAACTTTATTCTCGTTGTTTACTTCCGCATTCTCAAAAATGCAGGATAGGTCGTCGCCGGCGACGATTCTTCCACTCTCATCGGTTTTCAATGAAGCCGTTTTTGAAAGTGAATTTCCCTTAACTCCTCCCGTCCAGATGAGGACGTCAAACTTTAGAGTTTCGCCTCCGTCGAGGTAAACCCTGCTTCCGACAATCTCGTTTATCATTCCAGTTGTAATATTTGCTCCGAGTTTCTTGAGCCTTTTCTCTCCATTCTCGCCTATCCGCCTGTCGAACCTGTTCAGTATTCTCCTACTTCCGCTTATAAGCGTCGTGGTTGTTTTGCAGTTATACCCCTCTTCTTTTAGCTGGGCAATCCACTTTTGTATCTCACCGGTGAGCTCTACCCCGGTCGGCCCTGCTCCTCCGATGATAATGTTGACGCTGTCGGAGGGTGAGGCTCCGCATATTGTATCCCAAACGGTGTCTCTTATCTTGATGGCGTCTTTAAATGACTTGAGCTTGAGCGCCTTTGTTTCGGCCTCCTTGATGCCGAAAAAGTTCGCCTCGGAACCGATGGCGATGATGAGTTTTCCGTAGGGGATGTGCCTCCCGTCCTTTAGGTGGACGCTTCTCTCTGCGGTGTCGATTTTTACGGCCTCGGAGTTGATAAACTTCACTGGCAGCTTCTTTAAAATGTTTTCAACCGGAAAAGTGTTTACGGACTTCAGGTCCATATAGTTGCCGGCCTCTTTCGGTGTTGTGCTTATCTCGTAAAGTGTCGGGGTGAAGGTGTGATAGTCATTTTCGTCTATGAGTATGACATCGCTGTTTTTGAGCTTTTCGCGTTTTACCGCTCTGCCGAGCAGCATTGCGGCTCGGAGCCCGCCGAAACCGGCGCCGAGAATTACTATATTCTCCTTCATTACTTCTAATTATACCTTGGGCTGGTATAATTGAGGAGAAATGGATTTGTTTCTCGTGATAATTAACGTAGTCGTCGGCGTAGTCGTCCTGCTTTTTGTTGCGGGCTTTATCATCTTTTCTATTAGGAAAAAGGCGGGCGGTGGCGACCAGTCGATGCTTTTGATACAGAACCAGATGAGCGAGGTTAGAAGGACACTGGATTCCAAGCTCAGTGAGTACGAGAAAATTATCCGTGATATTACAAAAGGCCTTACGAAAGTTGATGAGGGCCAGAAAAGAGTGGTTGATATTGCAAAGCAGCTTGATAGCCTGCAGGATATCCTGAAAAACCCGAAGCAGAGAGGGGTCCTCGGCGAATATTATCTTGAGACGGTTCTAAAAAACGTTATGCCGCCGGGAACCTATCAAATGCAGTACGCCTTTAAGGACGGCGTTATCGTCGATGCCGCGGTTTTTGTAAAAGACAAGATTATCCCGATTGACTCGAAGTTCAGTCTGGAGAATTATAACCGTCTCCTACAGGCGAGTGACAATGCCGAGAGAAAGAGGCTCGAGGATGCACTGCGCAACGACCTGAAGGCGCGCATAGACGAGACGTCGAAATACATAAAGCCGGAAGAGGGAACCACGGAAT
This sequence comes from uncultured Candidatus Saccharibacteria bacterium, assembly GCA_964558045.1. Taxonomy (GTDB): domain Bacteria; phylum Patescibacteriota; class Minisyncoccia; order UBA6257; family Colwellbacteraceae; genus CAZLBZ01. The sequence goes on along the minus strand of CAZLBZ010000025.1, from coordinate 4,331 downwards.
TCGCTTTTATGTTCATTCCCTCCGAGGCCGTATACTACGATTTACTTGTAAATAAGGTCGGGTCAATTACCGCCCGCGACCTTATAGAGTATGCAATGGTTGATAAACGGGTGATTATTGTCTCACCGACTTCTTTCCTTGCTTATTTGCAGACGGTTCTGCAGGGGTTGAAGGCTTTGCAGATAGAGGAGTCCGCAAAGGAGATAAGGAAACAGGTGGAGATGCTGGGACGCCACCTGGGAGGTTACGAAACCTATATGAGCAAGATGGGTGGTCACTTGAAGACCACGGTCAACTCATACAACACCGCCTATAAAGAGCTTGGGAAGATAGATAAGGATGTTACGAAAATTAGCGGGGAAGCTGTGGGCATTGAGCCGTCGGTCATTGAGGGGCCGAGCATGGAGGATGAAGACGAATAGTCTCTGGGAAGAAAAATGGCGTGTTTTTGAGAAGAGGGCGAAACTCTTTCGCTATATTCCGTTTGCGGAGTTTGTTTTGCTTGCCGGCTCAATGGCGACCGGGCGGGTTCATGAAAAGTCCGATTTTGACGTGATATTGGGCGTGAGGAGCGGAAGGGTCTTTACGGCGTGGTTTCTGTCTGCCCTTGCGTTTCAGGCATTCGGCTGGCGGGAGAAGCCCGGGGCCGATACCACAAACAGGTTCGGACTGAGCCATTTTGCGGCACCCGAAGGATATAGGTTAAGCCCGCCGTACAACGCGTACTGGAAAAGCCTTTATGCGAAGCTCATTCCGGTAATGGGGGACGAGAAAAAAATTGCGCGGTTTTTTGCGGCAAACGACTGGTTTGAGCCGGTTCGAGCCTATGAAAGGCACGAAAGATACATTAGCGGCGTGAATTCCGCTTGCAAAAGTTTTTTGGAATTTATCCTCGGCGGGCGGCTGGGCAATTTAATGGAGAGAACTCTCAAAAAGTGGCTTGTAAGGAAAATCAAGAATCCTGAAAAACTCGGATATAAACCGCGTGTTGTATGGGGCAAAGAGAAACTTGAGCTTTATAGGGACACGAGAAGAATAGAGAACATGCTAAGGGAGGGGAGCCTGTAGCTGTTGACAAGCGAGTGGCATATCCGTTATAAAAGTAATCGCAATGAGGAATATAAAACCACTTTCAGACCACGTTTTTATTGAGCCGTTGGAGGAGGAGAAGACGACGGAGTCGGGTATTGTCATTCCCGATACTGCCGAGAAAGAGCGTCCGATGAGAGGGAAGATACTTGCAATCGGGCCGGGCAGGCTTGATGAAAAAGGTGAAAGAGTTCCGCTCTCGGTTAAGGTGGGAGACATCGTGCTTTTCAGGAAGTACGGGCCTGATGAAATCGAGATAGACGGGAAAGAATATTTAGTCGGAGAAGAAAAAGACATTTTGGCAGTTATCGAATAAGCCGAAATAAATTTTAGAAAACCATGGCAAAAAACATTAAGTTCGACGCGGATGCCCGCGCGGCAATAAAGAAGGGGGTTGATAAATTAGCTCAGTCGGTACAGATGACGCTGGGTCCTAGAGGCCGCGCCGCCGTAATTGAGAAATCCTACGGCGCCCCGCAGGTTACCTTTGACGGCGTTACCGTCGCAAAGGAGATAGACCTTGAGGACAAGTACGAGAACTTGGGAGCCCAGCTTATAAGGCAGGCGGCAGACCAGACGAGCGATGTTGTAGGTGACGGAACCACTACCTCGGTCGTCCTCGCCCACGCGATGATTGACGAGGGCGAGAAGCTCATACGGGACAAGGGGTTTAACGTTATACGTCTCACGGAAGAGCTGAAGAACGCAAGCAAGGACATTATAAAAGGATTGGAGGATCAGAAGGAGCTCATAGACGATAATAAGAAGATAGAGGAGGTCGCCGCGCTTTCATCCAAAGACAAGGGTGTTGGAAAGCTCATAGCGGAGGTTATGGATAAGGTTGGAAAGGACGGCGTTGTAACGGTTGACGACTCAAACACCATCGGTAATTCGTACGAGGTGGTAGAGGGCATGCAGTTTGACCGCGGATTTATCTCTCCTTATATGATTACCGACCAGGACAGGATGGAGGCGGTGCTTGAGAATCCATACATTCTTGTAACAGACCAGAAGATATCGGCGATTAGTGACCTGCTTCCGTTGCTTGAGAAAGTAATGCAGAGCGGTAAGAAGGAGATGGTTATCATCGCTGACGACATTGAGGGGGAGGCGCTTGCGACCCTTGTGGTAAACAAGCTTCGGGGCGTGTTTAACATTCTTGCAGTCAAGGCGCCCGGATTCGGCGACCGCAGAAAAGAAATGCTCCAGGATATCGCAACCGTTACCGGCGCCGACCTCATATCAGAGGAGGTCGGGCGAAAACTTGAAGCTACCGATATGTCCGCCCTCGGCCAGGCGGAGAAAGTTGTCTCTGACAAGGACGATACTACGATAATCGGAGGGAAGGGTGATAAGAGCGATATTGAAAAGAGAGTCGCTCAGCTTAAATCCCAGATTGAGAAAAGTGAGTCTGATTTTGATAAAGAGAAGCTCCAGGAAAGGCTCGGAAAGCTTTCCGGCGGCGTTGCGGTTATCAAAGTCGGCGCGCCTACCGAGTCCGCTCAGAAAGAATTGAAAGACAGAGTTGAAGACGCGGTTCACGCAACAAAGGCCGCCATGGAGGAGGGCATAGTCCCGGGCGGCGGAGTTGCGCTGTACAACATCAGTCTGAGCTACGAAGTCTCTTCGGACAGCGAAGTCTCCGATGCGGCAAAAAAGATTCTTGGCAGGGCGCTAAGGGCGCCGATAGAAGCGATAATCCTGAACAGCGGCGGGAGCGAGAAAACGCTCAAGGACTTTGAGAGAAAGAAGCACGAGTCCGGCGACAGGTGGTCGGGATTCAACGCTTTTACCAATGAAGTCACAGGCCTGAAGGAGGCGGGGATTCTCGACCCACTCAAGGTTACAAAGACCGCCTTTACCAATGCGCTTTCGGTTGCCAGTAATTACCTTCAGCTCGGCGTTGCCATAACGGAGATACCTAAAAAAGATGATGGTCTCGCCGGTGGCATGCCGCCCGGAATGGGAATGTAGAAAACGGCAACATAGTGTTGTAAAATTATACCAATGAGCATACTTACAGTCGTTTATATAGTTTTAGGAGCCATAGCGCTTTGGTTTGTTTTCACGTACAACAGGCTGGTGCGCCTTCGCTTCCGCGCGAACGAGGCAATATCCGACATAGACGTCCAGCTAAAGCGCAGGTACGACCTTATCCCGAATCTTGTGGAGACGGTTAAAGGATATGCGGGGCACGAGAAATCGGTTCTTGAGAACGTTACAAAGGCGCGCGCGGCGGTTGCCCAGGGAGGTGATCCTCTTGAGCGCGCGGAAAAGGAAAACATCCTCTCAAGCACGCTTAAGACGCTTTTTGCGGTTGCGGAGAACTATCCGGACCTTAAGGCGAACGCGAATTTTCTTGAGCTTCAGAGAGAGCTATCCGACACGGAAAACAAAATTCAGGCGTCGCGCAGGTTCTACAATACGACGGTTCGCGACTTGAACACGAAGATTCAGACTTTCCCGACGAAGGTTATCGCCGGAATGCTCGGTTTCAAGGAAATGAAATTCTTTGAGGCGGGTGAGGCGGAAAAAGAAGCTCCTAAGGTCAGTTTCGACAAGTAAAATTTTATAATGGCGTCACTCTATACTCACCAGAGTGAGAATATCAGGAAGACGTGGGTGCTGTTCAGCGCCTTTTTCATCGTTGTAATAGGCATTGGCTGGGTATTTACCCAGATATACGGCAACCCGATGATACTTTACTTTGCGGTTGGCTTCAGTGTTTTTATGAGCGTGTTGAGCTACTGGAGGTCTGACAAGATTGTCCTTGCGATGACCAGGGCAAAGCCCGTAACAATGGCGGACGCTCCGGAGCTGTATAGAGTAGTGGAGAACCTCGCCATTACAGCGGGTCTTCCTATGCCGAGGGTATATCTCGTTCCGGAGAAGGCCCCAAACGCTTTTGCGACGGGGCGTGACCCGGAGCACGCTGTTGTCGCCGTTACCGAAGGGCTCCTTGAAAGACTCGACAGGAGCGAGCTGGAGGGGGTTATCGCCCATGAGCTATCGCATATCGGAAACAAGGACATTCTCGTAAGCACGATTGTCGTCGTGCTTGTTGGGTTTATATCTATCCTTGCGGACTTTTTTATGAGGAGCATGTTCTGGGGCGGAGGCAGGCGTGACAACAGATCCGGCAACGCCGGGGCGATAATGCTTTTGGTAGGCGTTGCCCTTTCAATACTTGCTCCGATTGCTGCAACCCTCATACAGCTTGCCATCTCAAGAAAAAGGGAGCT
>CAZLBZ010000024.1:0-7457 GCA_964558045.1 uncultured Candidatus Saccharibacteria bacterium | reverse complement strand
ATAGATACGCGGTAGCTCTCCCCACATCTTCGCAAAGGTGTCATCCTCCGCGATTTTTTTTATAAACTCTTATTTTGTGAGGTCTCCAACGTCCCCTTTTTCAACGGCTTTTTTGTAAATCTTGTACGGGTAGTCGTCCCAAATATGAACGTTGTTATCAACAAGATACTTTATATTAGACTGGCCGGATAGAAACCAATAAAGCTCGTGAAGAACGCCTTTCCAGTAAACCTGCTTGGTGGTTAACAGCGGGAATCCCTTAGACAAATCAAACCTTATCTGTCTTCCGAACACACTGTGCAGCCCAATGCCGGTGTTGTGGTCTTTCTTTAGGACGCCATTGGCAATTATATCTTCAAGCAGATTGAGATACTGATATTCCTGATGTTCTTTATTTCTTTCGCTCATTTTTGGATTTCTTTTTAGGAACGTACGTTTTCATCTGATTCTTATAATATCTCCCGACCTCTTTATATTCCTTTGAGGGGGGATTTGACAGTTCAGAGAATGTAAGCTGGGCTATTTCCATACCCGGGCGCAGTATAATGGGCACCGTGTTCAAGTTGCACAATTCAAGAGCTACATTCAAGTAATGACCCGGGTTTATTAAAGAAGCGGAGTTGTGTATCAATAACCCTATCCTTGCCAGACTACTTTTCCCGTTTACCTCGGTGAAATACTTTTCTGAACCGAAATAGTCCTTTGAAAACCCGACTACGCTTACTCCCGGGTGAAGTACAAATGCATCGCCGTCATCCACTATTGTCTCTATTGTTTTTGCAAATATTTCTCTCTCCGGATCTATATATTCGGTTGCGTGGAGGTCGGTTATCAGAAATCTGTTTCCAAGTAAGATATCATAACTCGCCGGCTGGAGCCTTTTTTCATCAAAGTCCTCTATTACTATATTGCCGTCCTTGATTTCCCTTCTTATATCTACGTCAGATAGAAACATTATTCGATTACAAAGATTTTATCAGTCCCATAGTAGTCGCGCCAGTTATCGTTATAATGTGCGAACATTCTCTCAAGCCTGTCTTGCTCCAATTCAATCACTCCGAGCTCGTCCATTAAGGAGCGTATTTCCTTTTGAGCCTCGTCCGCCATTGAACTATCGTTTATCATTCTCTCAAATTCCGCTACATATCCGTATCCGGCATTTTTATCTATCGTAACGTTTGTCCCTTTGCAGATATACTCCTCGCGCTCGCGCGACCACTTCGCCTGATAAGAGAACCCCGCATCCATCAAAATCTTATCCAGTTCATCAAGTGTCTTACCAGAAATCTCTTCCTCGAATTCTATTCGCGATATGCCGTTCGAGCTTGTCGTGTCATCAACGGACGCTTTTATTACAAGAAATATTCTGTCATCGAGCTGGCGAGTCCTAACGGAAAAATCCATTCCTTTGTCTATTACCCTCTTAAGTTCCGCCACTTTATTCGAGGGCAAAAGCTTCTCAACTGACTCATAGAGTTTCTTAAAATCGCCGCCCACAAAGTAGTGGTTGAGTTGTCTGTTTTTCGCAACCAGCCTGGAACTTGTGTCGGCTTTGGCAATATCTCTCTTCAATTCATCAGCTTTATCCTTGCTCCCAAGCAGGCTTTTTATTTCTATCTCGTAGGAGTGCATAAATTAATTTAAAAATCTATACTGTATTATAGTTTGTGCCACTGGCACGGTAAAGACTAATCCGGGCAATATGAAAAGAATCAACATAATAGCCGCCGTATCTCTGCATAATAATGCAATTGGAAAGGGACCGGATCTCCTGTGGAGAATACCCGACGACCTTAAGAGATTCAAGCAACTCACCATCGGGCATCCGGTAATAATGGGAAGAAAAACATTTGAATCCATAGGGAAACCTCTTCCGGAAAGGACTAACATAGTAATAAGCAGAGACGAAAGCTATTCTGCTGATGGATGCGTGGTAGCTCATTCCCTTGATGAGGCGCTACAAAAGGCGGTAGAGAAAGATGATGAAATATTTGTAATGGGTGGCGGTGAGATATACAGGCAATCTATACCTAAGGCGGACAGGTTATATCTGACACTTGTGGATGATAACCCAGACGGAGACGTTTTTTTCCCCGACTACTCTGATTTCAAAAAAGAAACCTCGCGGGAGGAGCGCGAGTATAACGGACTTAAATATTTCTGGGTTACATTAGAGCGCGAATAGGGATAGCTGCCGCTTCTGCGGTTTTTATCTCTCTATCTCAATTCCCATCGAACGGGCTGTGCCTTCAACAATCTTCATTGCAGACTCGACGTCGTTTGCATTCAAGTCTTCCATCTTTCTCTCCGCAATTTCCCGTACTGATTTCTTTGATACCTTCCCTATTTTTGATTTATTGGGAGCGCCGGAGCCTTTTTCTATACCGGCGGCTTTTCGCAGCAGGTCCGAGGCCGGAGGAGTTTTTAGACGAAACGTGAAAGTTCTATCTTCATATACCGTAATCTCCGCCGGAACAATATCCTTGCCCATATCTTTTGTTGCCTCGTTAAACTGACCGCAGAAGTCCTGAATATTCACGCCGTGAGGGCCGAGGGCCGTCCCGACCGGAGGAGCCGGATTCGCCTGACCCGCTTGTATCTGCAGCTTTATTACCGTGCTTATCTTCTTTGCCATAGTTATAACTTTTGAATTTGTAGTGAATCCAGCTCAACGGCGGTATCCCTGCCGAAAACCGGAACCATAACTTTAACTCTTCCTTTCTCCTCGTCAACCTCGGAGACTTTTCCGTCATAATCCTTAAATGGCCCATCGGTTATCCTGACCATCTCTCCAACCTGCACCTCTACCTTAAATTTCGGCTCACCCTTGCTCATCCGCGACATAAGCGACTCGACCTCTTCGTATGAGAGAGGTGTCGGGTTTGTGGCGTCGGAACCGACAAAACCAGTAACACGCGGGGTGTTGCGCACCACATACCATGAGTCCGGCTCCATAATCATCTCAACAAGCACATAACCCGGATATATCTTGTCCTCATAGGGCACCCTCTTGCCTCCGCGTATCTTAATCTTTTGCTCTTTCGGCACGACTATTCTGAAAACCTTGTCGTTCATTGCAAGCGAGTCAATGCGCTGTTTTAGATATCTTGCAACGGCATCTTCATACCCGGCGTATGTGTGTACCGCATACCAATGCTTGATGTTCGATTTTTCCGGTTGTAGCTTTCCCGGTGTCATTTTACAAAATGAAACTTTCTAAAATCGTTACGAAAAGAAAATCCAAAGCGCCTAAAAACGCCGCAACGACAAGCGAAATTACTATAACGACCAAGGAAAGATGCAATGCCTCTTTCCTTCCCGGCCAGTTTATTCTCTTAAATTCTCTACGCAATTCAGCTATGAATGACTTGAGCTTCTTAATCATATTAATGCAATGCGATGATAGCGGATTGATAAACAGTATGCAAGCTACACATCCAAGTTCTTTACCGACGTGGCGTGCACCTGTATGAAGCGTTTCCTTGGACCGACCTCGTTACCCATAAGCACGTCAAACATTTTGTCTGCCTCTTTCGCGTTATCAACCGTCACAACTCTCATTGTTCTTTTATCGGGGTCCATAGTGGTCTCCCATAACTGTCCCGGATTCATTTCACCAAGACCCTTGTATCGCTGAATATTCACATTACCGCCTCCCCTCATCTCCTTTGAAATCCCGTCCCGCTCTGCATCGCTGTACGCGTATTTAATCTCTTTCCCTTTCTTGACCTGATACAGCGGAGGTTCTGCAATATACAGATATCCGCCTTCTATGATCTGGGGGAAATACCTGAAAAACAGCGTAAGGAGAAGTGTTCTGATGTGCGCTCCGTCTATATCGGCGTCTGTCATAATAATTATCTTGTGATACCTTATTTTCGATAGATCAAATTCATCGGCTATGGCGGTTCCCAGCGCAATCACCAATGAGACCACCTCCTTGTTCGCAAGGATTTTGTCTATTCTGGACTTCTCCGCATTCAATATCTTACCGCGAAGGGGAAGTATGGCCTGAGTTCTCCTATCGCGCGCCTGCTTTGCAGAGCCGCCCGCAGAGTCCCCCTCTACTATAAAAAGCTCTGCCTCATCCGGTTTGGTGCCCGACTGGCAGTCAGCGAGCTTGCCCGGGAGAGTAAGCCCCTCAAGCGCACCCTTTCTGAGGACCGTCTCCTTGGCCGCCTTTGCGGCAAGGCGCGCACGAGCGGCAAGCAGAGTCTTTTCAATAATTGCACGAGCGTCAGCAGGGTGCATCTCAAGGAAATCCCTTAGTGCGTTTCCGACAACCGTCTCGACAACTCCCCTCACCTCCGGCGTGCCAAGTCTGGCCTTTGTTTGTCCTTCAAACTGGGGTTCACGAAGCTTTACCGAGATAAGGGATATGAGCCCTTCGCGGACATCGTCGCCAGTAAGGCTATCCTCTCCTTTTCTGAACAAGTTATTTGCCTTCGCATAATCATTCAGGGTTCTTGTAAGCGCGGACCTGAAACCGGTTATGTGCATTCCCCCATCGATGGTATTGATATTATTTGCGAAGCTCAACTCTATCGTCTCGGTCCCATCGTTGTAAACCAGTGCAACCTCAACGTCTATCTCATCTTGCTCCTTGTGGACATAGAAACTATTACCGTGTATCGTTTTTTCTCCATCCTCATTTAAATGGTTCACAAACGATAGTAAGCCGCCGTCAAACCTATACGCATAGTACGACGGCACCTCTCCTCTCTCGTCTATAAGGACTATCTGGAGGCCCTTTGTAAGATATGCCTGTTCCATAAAGTGCTCCAAAATGGTATTCACACTAAATTCTACAGTTGAGAAAATTTCTCTATCCGGGATAAAGGTTATCTTTGTCCCTTTTATGGAGCACTTTCCGTTCTTTCTAACCCTCGCAACCGGTTTCCCTCGTTTATATTCCTGAACGTATGCAACGCCGTCCTTGCATATCTCAGCTTTAACCCATTCCGAGAGTGCGTTTACGACAGAGACACCTACTCCGTGAAGTCCGCCGGACACCTTGTATGATTCCCCACCGAACTTACCGCCAGCGTGTAATGTTGTCATTACGGTCTCAAGGGCGGATTTCTTTGTCTGCTTATGAATATCAATTGGTATCCCCCGTCCGTTATCCTGGACGCTCACCATATTATTCTTCATAAGCCTAACCTCAATACTATCCGCCTCTCCGGCCATCGCTTCGTCTATAGAGTTATCAACTACCTCCCATATAAGGTGGTGAAGGCCGCTTGATCCGGTTGAGCCGATATACATCCCCGGTCTCTTTCTGACTGGTTCCAGTCCCTCGAGAACGTATATATCCTTTGCAGTATAGGTCACCTGCTTTTCGGGGGATTTTGCTTTTATGCTCTTACCCGCAATGGACTTACTCCCTTTTGGAGCAACTTTTTTTACCGTCTTTTTAGCGGTTTTTGAAGCTTTTTTGGTAGCCATAAAAAATAGAGCGCCTTTCTCTGCTCATCTATATTCTATCAAAAAACAGCTGTTTTCTCAAGCTTAAAAACAGCTGTTTTTTGGCTTAAAAACTGGCTGAATTAGGGTGTGAATCACCTGATTTTTAACTTAAACTTAGATTCCAAAAACTTTGCTATTTTTCTGAATTCGTCATTAACCTCCTTATCTTTCAGGGTTCTGTCCATTGATTGGAAGACAATCCTAAACGTTAGTTTTTTGGGGTCGAAATAATCAACCAAATCAACATCCCTGACATGCTCCGCCTTCGCGTCCTCTATCGCGTTTAGTATATCCCCTACCTTAGCGCTTGATTGAAGCTCAATGGATATATCTCTCATCACGGCGGGGTACTTCGGTATATCCCTGTACTCATATTCCCCCTCTATAATTCCCACAAGCGCACTTAGATCAACCTCTGCAATAGCGGTGTTCTTGCCGGATATTTCAATAACCCCGACAGCCTTATCGTCAACCCTGATTTCCAAATCGACTCCGGCTGGAACGAAAATTAGGTCAATGACGCCGAGCTTTCGCAATAACTTCTCCACCGAACCCTTAAGCTCAAGGAACGGATCTCCAGAATTTCCCTTTGCGGCTATTCCAAGAAACGCTCTTTCGCCCCTCTCTCTGTCAAAGACGTCTCCAATCTCGAATATTCTTATATCCTCGAAGAATCTGCTGTTGCCCTCAATGCTATCCTTGAGTCCGCGAGATAAATCCTGGCGCATAAACCTCTTGTTATCCGCTATCGGATTTTCAAGCTCATATGAATTTTTTGTCCCCTCTTCCGCAAATGAATAGCTGTATATTTCCGTAAAGCCCGCAGCAACGAGAGTATGGCGCACCCTATCCTTGAGTATCAGAGAGTCAACCTCCTCCGCGCGACTCATGCTTATAACAGGGGCTATCGGCTTGAGGCTGTCTATTCCGTGCATTCTTATGACCTCTTCAACAACATCTTCAAACAGCGTTACATCCAGACGCAAAGGCGGTACCTCTACTATAAAATCATCACTCTTATTTTTAGGGGGCATAACCTTAAAACCGAGTTTCTTGAGATGCCCAACTATCTCGTTTTTACCGAGACTCACCCCTGTAATGCTGTTAAACCTATCTATATTGAATCCTATTATCTCTTTGTTTTGCTTTCTGGGGTAGACGTCAATTGCTTCAACGAATTTTGCCCCTACTATCTCCTCCAGCAAAAATCTCGTTCTCTCAAGTCCCTTCTCAACCGAATATGGACTCATTCCGTGCGCGAAGCGGACCGAAGCGTCTGTAACAAGATTCAATTTTCTCGAGGTCTTGTAAACCGAAACAAAATCAAAGTTGGCGGCCTCTACTATTATCCTTTTGGTCTTACCCCCTATCTCCGCCCGCTTTCCCCCTTTTATTCCCGCTATAGCTTGAGTGCTTTCCTTGTCTGCTATTACAAGTATGTCTTTGTCCAGCTCAAATTTCTGGTTATCTATCGTAGTAATTTTCTCCCCCTTCTTGGCGTTCCTTACAAATATCCCCTCTTTTAACTTATCCGCATCAAACGCATGAAGCGGCTGTCCTACCTCTAGCATCACATAGTTTAATATATCCACTATCGGATATATCGGCCTCAATCCGCAGGTTGTAAGCGCTTTCTTCATCCACGCGGGCGTAGAGCCCTTTTTACTAATTTCAAAGTAAGCTGCGCCGTAACGCGGGCACAGATTTTGGTTTTCTATCTTAATTGTTAATCCACCTACGGTTTTCCTGTTACCAAGGAAAACACGCTTTGAATCTGGTTCTTTGACTTTCTTTCCTGATACCGCAGCATATTCTCTTGCAACTCCTAAGTGCGATGCGCCGTCGGCATAGCGATTCGACGGTATGTCCACCTCAAGGATATCACTGGTTCCCTCCTTGGTCTCAAAAGACTTCAATAGAAGAGTATCAGCGACCTCCTTTTTATCTCCGGCAGCAGGAACAAGTTTTCTTATAACCGAGTAACTGAA
>CAZLBZ010000023.1:0-7521 GCA_964558045.1 uncultured Candidatus Saccharibacteria bacterium | reverse complement strand
CAGCTCATCGGGCACTGTCACCGTTCACCACAAGTTCGGGAAGGTCAGGTTGGAGACCGACGCGCTGGTATACCGCCTACAGATTGTAGGTGTGCGTCGGTAGTAGCCCCGCCGGCAGGCATACAGGAGGAACCCCGTCCTGCATGCAGCGGCGGGGTTCTTTTTTAGAAATATTGAATTGGTATTTGGTATAATTTTAAATATGGATTATATAGGCATTCTTATAGCCGGATTTGGCGGGGGAGTCGTCAGGGGCTTGGTCGGTTTTACTAAGTATCAATTCAGGTTCAAGAATATTCAGTTTGACTTGAAGTATTTCCTCGCGACGATGTTTATCTCCGGAGTCGTGGGGCTTTTGGTTACCGCCGCGGTTAAGGACGTTGGATTGAGTATATTTGAGTTTTCAGTGGGCCCGGGCCTTGCGTTCATCTCGGGGTATGCCGGAGGGGATTTCATAGAGAATCTCTATAAGATTCTTTTCAAGAAAACGAGTTTTTTCGAATAATCGGAACATAAACTACCGTATATAGAAGGGAGAACTCTGCGCAGTGCGTGGGGTTTCCGTGTATTGACTATGTTCTTGTATAGAAGCTATTGTTATGTTGTGCGGATGGTTCGCAACGCCGCACAGCCCAGCCTGGAGGGGGTCACCGCCCCCTCCAGGTTAAAAATCTGTTTTGCATGAACAAACAAGCCGCCGGATGGCGGTATTTTAGTTGAGTGGAAATTCTCTTAGGGGAGTGTTAGATTGAGAATGCAGTACACGAAAAATTTCATAGGAAAGGAGGTGAGAAATGATAGAGGGGCTTAAGCGTGGGGATTGGGTTACTTGGGCGTATAGGCCCGAGGACCCCGAAGGTCCATATGGCTACCTCATCAGTAAGGTTCGACCACGTCAGGATAACCATCTGGACTGGTGCATTATCCGCTGGTCATTACTGAGATACACACCGCCTCCATACAAGGTTTTGTGTGTCCGGTACCTGAATTCCGAGTCAAGGCTGGTAGAAGAACAGTCCGACGGGTATTCGCAGATTGCAACCGTTGAGGTCGAGGTAGTTATGGGAAGTGATATAGGGACGGTGAAACCGAGGCGTTTTAGCAGCGACCTACTTGTCCGCGTTCCGGACGAACTAGTGGAAGAGCTGAGGCTACAGTACAAACGTCTTGGTGGAGAGTTGCACGTGAAGTACAAGCCTCCATTATAGGGGCTGTTGGAGAACATCCGGCAGCCCCTTTGCTTTGTTGTGGTATTTGTCTTACATACCTATACTTTCTGTATGGCTAAGCTGGAGGTGGCAATGTTTGCGGCGGGATGTTTCTGGGGGATTGAGGAAACTTTCCGCAAGCTGGACGGTGTAAAGGAAACTGCGGTCGGTTTTGCGGGCGGTAATATTGGCAATCCAAGCTATGAGACAGTGTCTACGGGGAGCACAGGACACGCGGAGACGGTAAGGATTAAATACGACCCGGATGAGATATCCTACAAAGATCTATTAGATGTCTTTTGGAACTCTCACGACCCTACCGAGTTAAACAGGCAGGGATGGGATATCGGCACGCAGTATCGTTCCGTAATTTTTTATAGCTCACCGGAACAGGAGAAACTCGCTAAGGAATCCAAGAGCGAGCTTGAGAAATCCGGTAAATATAAGAAACCGATTGTTACCGAGATTGCACCGGCGGCTGAATTCCACGCGGCCGAGGAATATCACCAAAAGTATCTCTTTAAGCGCGGAGGCTCCGTTTGTTGATTCAGAGACTTAAACTTTTATGCCCGAGAGTAGAAATCCCTTCATTGAGGAAATACCCGAACTTAATGAAGGGCAGATAGAATCGTTGGGTGACGAAAAACCGAACCGTTTTTCAAGAATCTCTCGCATTACCGTTGGTGTTCTTTTGGTTTTAGGTCTTGTATATATATCAGGCGTATATCAGACGTTTATATACAGGAGGACACCCGCAGGAACTCCGCAGTTTGAAGTGAGCAGCCTTCTCAGTGCCAAGAAGATAACCGTTAATGCGCGGGTCTTTGTTTTCAGGAACGATGAGCTTCTTGGCTCCGGGAGGTCTGATGCCGATGTCTCCCAGATGATTGATAACGCATCGCTTATATGGAACCAGGCCGACATTGATATAAATGCAGAGGAAATAACCCATCTAAATATCAGCGATACTCAAATAGAAGATTTTTTGGATAATCCCGCTCTGTTTGTGGGCTCTCTGGACGGTTATGATTCAAACTCCATAAATATATTTCTTATGAAATCCCTTAAAGGGATGCAAAATGTGAACGGCGTTGCGTTTCCCGGAATCCGCAGTGTCGCGGTCGCCGATTATACAACAGTGTACGATTTTCGCGTTCTTGCTCACGAGATTGGTCATATTTTCGGGCTGGGGCATGTTTATACTGGTAATCAGTTGCTTATGCATCCCAATGCTGATGGATTTGAGCTGTTGCCGGAGGAGGCGCTTAGTGCCCGGGAATCTGCCGAGAGATTACTCGTGTTAGAATAATTGATAATGGCCCCCTTTAAGTTCCTGATTCTTTTCCTTATTGTGGCTGTCGGCTCGTATGTGTTCGTTAATGCCGATTCAGTAACCTCTTTCCTTGAGTTGCTTACGGTTGATGAAAGCAGTGGTCAAAATATCGGTCTGAACAGTGAAGGCGGCACCGATTTGGATATCGGTGATGTGGATATGGAAATACCGACGGATGAAATTCCATCGGTTGCTGACGTTGGGATAAAGGAAGATAACGTCATTGCCTCCGAGCCGCTTCATGTCAGCGATGACGCGCAAAACCCGACACTTACAAAATCTGGTGTATTTCTGTGGACAAACGCAAATCGTATAAGCAACGGGATATCGTCATTATCAAGTAGTGCGATACTCGATTCTATTGCGAAGGCGAAACTGGATGATATGTTCGCGAGGCAATATTTCGCGCACGTGTCGCCAAGCGGCGACGATGTGGGCGACATTGCGGACGATTTGGGCTATGACTACCTGTTGATAGGGGAGAACCTCGCGCTCGGTAATTTTGAGAATGATTTTGCTCTTGTAAAAGGGTGGATGGACAGCCCAGGTCATAGGGCAAATATTTTAAAGGAAAGCTATACGGAGATAGGCATAGCTGTCGGGAGGGGAATATATAAAGGAAGAGAGGTGTGGATCGCCGTACAGTCATTCGGAATGCCAGTGTCCGCATGTCCCGATATAAACGAGGAGCTTAAATACTCAATAGACAGCGGTAAGGAGGAGCTAGATGAGCTGTCTATTGAGCTTGATGACGCGCGCGCAGACATAACGGCTATATATCCAAAATTCGGACCTGAATATGTCGATAAAGTGGATGAATACAATTCACTTATTTCCGAGTACAACAGTCTCCTTACGGAGGTAAAATCCCTCATTTCCGTGTACAATGCTCAAGTTAACGCCTTTAATAAGTGTATAGAAGATTTGTAACTTGGGTTTTGCAAGAGTATGTCGCCTAAGAAACTTAAGGAAAGAAGAATACGTGTTGCGAGGATAAACGCGGAGCTAAAAATACTTTTCCCCGATTCAAAGATTGCCCTTAAATACGGGAATAATTTTCAGTTATTGGTCGCCGTTATCCTGTCCGCTCAATCTACCGATAAGAAGACAAACGAGATAACGGATAGGCTGTTCAGGAAGTATAGAAATTTGGATGACTACGTTAATGCAAGGCAGGGGCAATTCGAGAAAGATATATATCAGAGCGGATTTTATCGCAGTAAGGCAAGACACATTCTCGGTTCTGCGAGAATGATAAAAGAGAGATATGGCGGGAGAGTCCCGGGAACAATGGAAGAGATGTTAAAACTTCCCGGAGTAGCGAGAAAGACAGCGAATATAGTGTTGTCCAATGCATACGGTGTCGTGGAGGGAATCGCAGTTGATACCCATGTTGCACGGCTTGCACAAAAACTCGGGCTTACTGACAGCAGGGATCCGGTAAAAATAGAGAGGGACCTGATGGAGATAATGCCAAAGAAGGAGTGGAAGGATTTTAATCATCGTATGGTCATGTATGGAAGAGAAATCTGCCCGAGGAGAAGGCACAAAGATTGCGCAAACCATCCACTGACGAAGATATATCCGCCGGCTGCCAAGATTTGGCCTTAATTCTTTGCTGGACTAAGATAGTATCTATGAGGCTTACAAGCAGAGCTTTTGAAAATAATGGGATGATACCCGGCAAGTACACCTGTGACTATGAGAATATAAGTCCTCCTCTTTCAATATCCGAAGTTCCCGAAGGAATTGTAAGTTTTGCGTTGATAATGGATGACCCGGATGTGCCGAGTAATATCCGCAAAGACGGATTGTGGGTTCATTGGGTGGTGTTTAATATCCCCGGGGAACTTAGGGAGATTGATGAAGGCGTGGAGCCGGATGGAGTTGGCGGCAGCGGCACTAACGGGCATATTGGGTATGCTGGCCCGTGCCCGCCGGACAGAGAACACAGGTATTTCTTTAAGCTCTATGCCCTTGATGCAATGCTTGACTTTAAAGAGGGCGCGAGCAAAGAGGATGTGGAATCTGCTATGAGCGGTCGTGTTGTTGAGAATGCAGAGCTAATCGGGAGGTATAACAGGCATTAATGTCGAAGCATATAAATGTGAGAATCTACGGAAGGGTTCAGATGGTTATGTTTAGGGACTCAGTCCGCAGAAAAGCGAGAAAACTTGGGGTGGCGGGATTTGTCCAAAATGAGAAGGACGGCTCGGTATATATTGAAGCGGAGGGCGATGAAGACGCTCTCAAAGAGTTTCTTAAGTGGTGCCATAAGGGTTCAGTGCTTTCTGACGTCGAGCGAGTAGATGTGAGCGTTGGTGCATTATCCGACCTGCGAGGCTTTGAAATACGTTACTAAAAAAGAAGAAAGCGGCACCTGATAGTGTCGCTTTTGTGGGACCCCTCCCCACCACCCTTGCTTTGGACACAAGGGTGGCTCCTTCCCTCGCAGTGACTGCGAGGGAAGGGCGTGGGGGAGGGGGCGGGATATCCCTGGTATGTCGCGGGAGGAGTCGCGACGAGGTTGTGGTGTGGGATATTCCCCTTTCTGCCGAGGGGTACCGTTGGCTGATGGCAAGTTCGCTGGATGCGTTTAACTTGCGGAGATTGGGACCAACGGAGTGCCCCTCGGCGTCGTCTTCCTGGGAAGGGGTACCAGGAAGAGAAGTGTGAAAGTTCAGAAACATCCGCCTCGGGCAACCACCGGAAACCCGGAGCCCAAAAGCTGCCTACACTCTATTATCAGATGATTTTGAAGTCAAGTACCTTCTCGGACGCTGACTGATAATGCTGCTTTTTGTTACGGAATGGGAATCTATTTTCCGATTCCTGACAGTTCGGCGAACTTTTCTTTGTAAAATCCGATTACTATCTCCTTACCGAAATCGGTAACTGGTACTCCAAGCTGGCCCGTCTTATGTATCATCTCCTCGCGAGCCGCAGCGTCTGTTGCCACATTCTTCTCTTCAAAGTCAATATTATTCT
The DNA here is from genome assembly GCA_964558045.1 of uncultured Candidatus Saccharibacteria bacterium. GTDB lineage: Bacteria > Patescibacteriota > Minisyncoccia > UBA6257 > Colwellbacteraceae > CAZLBZ01. Next base: position 1,992 of record CAZLBZ010000023.1, on the reverse strand, counting down.
CTATAAAGAATGCTTTTGCCATCTTGCAGTACGGGCATGACGGCGTCGTGTATATAATTGGTTTTTTAATATTCTCCATAGTTTTTATTTCTTGTGCCCATCGACTTTGTTTAAGACGTCTATTATCGATTTAACAGTTTTGTTCTCTACCGGTATCTTAAAGCAGGTCATCTTTCCCCTGCGCAAACGCTCTATGAGCCCTGCCGTTTCAAGCACGCTTAGCTGATGCGATGCGGCTGGAACCGATACGCCTAATATGTTTGCCATGTCGCTTACGCAGACATCTTTGTTCTCAAGCAATATCTTGAAGATTCGCAGCCTGCCTGGGTCGCCGAGCGCTCCAAATATAAGCGGCAGCGATTTGCCGTCCCTTAAGCTCCTTTTAAGCTTTCTTAACTGCGTTCCCGTGAGCATTGGTTTAAACGTTTAAGTAAGTGTTTAAATGATATTACACAGCAAGAGGGTTGTCAACAACACCACCCGGCGGTGAAAGTGTTAGCCCTGTATCAATTTACCTGTCTTAGGAAGCGCGGTGCCTCTTCGGCACTACAAGCGTTGCCGCAAAGTAGACGATTATCCCGGGGATAAAGCCGGTAAAGATGAGGATGACAAGCCAAAAAAGCCGGAGGATTGATGGATCCAAATTGAAATACTCTCCGAGTCCACCTATTATTCCCGCGAATATCTTATTATTTGCGCTTCTGTATAGTTTTTTGCTCGCCATTTATATAAATCGAGTATATCACGAATTTGCCTGTGATATAATAATAGGAAATCCTTCACTTATTTTGGTATGGTATTTGAGACGAAAAGATCGGCCGTTTCCAGAAATACGCTGTCTTTTATCAAGACCGTTACGGCATTTATAGAGTTGTTTATCGTTCTAAGGATACTCTTTGATTTTCTTAGGGCATCTTCATCCGCGCCGTTTACCGTTTTTGTCAATTCCGTAACTGACCCCTTGCTAAAGCCATTTACGGGTATTTTCCGGCAAGTGGAGGTTTATAGAGGATTTTATCTGGATCCATCAACTCTCTTTGCCCTGCTTTTCTATGCGTTTGCGGGGTATGTCGCCGGCGAGATTGCGCGGGTGATTCTTCGCCGCGTTAAAAGACACAAGAAATATTAGCAAGTATATGTTTAAAGAGTTCTTGTTTTGGATGCACTTCACCGTGGGCTTGGCGGCGGTTACTATCGGTTTTTACGCGTCTCTGCCCCTTGTGCTGTTTCTCGTTATTCTCCACAGGGTTCATCTTGTGGTTTTTGATGGGTGCGTAATAACAAGGGTACAGCAGTATCTCGGTCACTTTCCCAGACAAGTCGATTTTCTTGAGATTGTCTGGAAAAGGTTTCTAAAAAAAGACCTCACTTATCTGCAGACAAAGGTGCTTGATTATTCTCTCGGTGCCGCACCGATACTCATTGCGGCTGTCCGCTTTTACTCATAAAAGAAAAGAGGAACCCTTATTTATCTCCTTTCGTTTAAGGGTTCCTCGTTCTGTGTCGTGTTCTGCGGCTTTGTCTCTGGGACTGCGGCCCTTTACTGAGGCTGTTTATCAACGACATGACGACAAAGTCGATCACTTCTTGTGAGACAGTACCCCTCGTGTAGACGGCAATTAGGTGCTCGGATATACACTTGTAGTCAGATGTCTTGAAGTACTTGTGCGGGAAGAGGACTCTGATTACATTCGGCGATGACGCTGATTCAAGACGTTCTGACTTTCCAAGCAGGCGTCCACTTTCAGTTACGCCGAAGTCAAGTCCGCAGAACCAACTGAATTTGAATCCGTTCTCATCTATGGTGTCTACGTAGGATTCTCTCCTTGCAAATCCGTGAATCCCTCTTGCTACGGCCTCCAATTTGCCGCCGCTCCAAGTGTGTATGTCGTACACTCCACTTAGGGTAGTGGCTCCATCGGGGTAAAACGGGCCATCCCAGTCCTTCAGGTGTGCATTTGCCACCTTGGTCTTCTCAAGCTCCATTATTCT
>CAZLBZ010000022.1:0-7812 GCA_964558045.1 uncultured Candidatus Saccharibacteria bacterium | reverse complement strand
ACCACTGCCCTCCCGGGGTCGGCCTACAGTTTTTGTTTTTTATTTATTCGTTGTTATTATGTATTCATCTATGTTTTACACGGGGATAGGCGACATAGGGGACACTTATTTTTTCGGTTATGTAGATAGGGTGCTTAAGAGCTCTCTTCAGGCCGAGGCGCTCGGTTCACTGGATGAAATAAACTCTCTAATAGGACTTTGCAGGGCAAAGATGAATAGTGTGCGTATTAGAAAGAGGAGAAGGGGAGGGAAAAGAGGATTTGGCATTCCGGAGATACTTGAGCAGGTTCAGCAGGATTTGTTTATAATTCAAGCCTCAATCGCCGGCGCGCCCAAGGGGCTCGGTAGGGAGAAAATAGAGTTTCTTGAAGGGATTATAAACGGAATTGAGAAAGAACTGCCTCCGATAAAAACTTTCCTGCTTCCGGGCGGCACGGAGATATCCGCACTCCTTGATTATGCGCGCGCGGTCTCAAGAAGAACGGAGAGGGTAGTAGTGCATTACTCAAAGGCGCACCACGTCTCCCCTCAAACACTTGCGTATCTAAACCGTCTTTCGTCCCTGCTATACGCGCTTGTGCGATTTATAAACTATAAATCCGGAGCAAGGGAGGTTCCACCGAATTATTTGTAGGGAATCGTGCATCTACACGATAAAGCTTTTTACGCATCATTTTTCTTCATAGCCGGAGTTGCGGCATCAAGTTTCGGCGTAAACATCTGGCTGTCCCTGATAGTCGGCTTTGCGGCAGGAATGTTACTGCTATCAGGGAACTGGAAATCGACTGCGGTACTTACTCTTATAATACTGTTAGGTTCCTTATATTTTAATTTCTATAATTCCCTTCGGTCGGAGATAATTCCTTTCGGTGAAAAAGTAAACGTTGAAGGAGTGGTATTCAGGGAACCAAAGCACGGAATAAAAAGCCAGCAACTGGACGTTAAGTTGAGGCATCCGAACCTCGGAGAGATTCGTATTTACACACAAACCCTGCCGAGGTTTGAGTATGGAGATGTGCTGGGTATAGAGGGAGTAATTGATAAATCTCCAAGCGGGAGATTAAACATAGCATCCTTTCCCAAGATATCGGTAATTGAAAAAGGTGAAGGAGGCTCAATAAAGAGCGCGCTTTTCCGACTTAGGGGCAAGATGATATCCAATCTAAACGCGGTGCTTGCTCCGCGATACGCTGCGTTAATATCCGGAATACTCTTCGGCGAGAGGGCTGAGTTTTCGGATGATTTCGAGGAGGCAATGAGGCTGTCCGGGACCACCCATATAGTGGCGCTCTCGGGATATAACGTAGCAATTATAGGGATAACTCTTTCAACGCTTCTCTCATATTTTATGCGCAGGAAAAAGGCGTTTTACATCAGCGTTGCGGCAATATTTGCATTCGTAGTTATGACGGGAGCTCAAGCTTCCGTTGTAAGGGCCGGCATAATGGGAACGATAGCGCTCCTGGCAGAACGAAGGGGCCGCATTTACAGTTTTAGGAACGCCGTTGTTCTGACTGCAACGGCGATGCTGATATTTAACCCGAATATACTTGCTTCGGATATCGGTTTTCAGCTTTCGTTCGCCGCGCTCCTGGGAATAGTGTATTTGTACCCGTTGCTTAAGAAAGTTTTTAAATTATCCGAAGAGGAAGGGATACTCGGCTGGAGAAGGAATTTTTTCCAGACATTATCTGCGCAGGTAGCCGTAGCACCGATAATTCTTACAAGCTTCGGATACTTTTCTCCGACAGCCCTTATGGCAAATGTGCTGATACTCGAATTCATACCTCTAACGATGCTATTCGGTTTCATTACCGCCGTTTTGGGTTTCTTCTCCTATGGGTTATCTTTGGTAACAGGATGGTTAACGAGCCTTCTATTGGGATATGAGATTTTGGTCATTAATCTTTTCAGTTTTAATTTGTTTTAACGCATTCGTTTGGTATCAAGTTATACTTCATTCGCAAGATGCGCTTGATGTGTATTTTCTTGATGTTGGTCAGGGAGACAGTCAGTTGATTGTATTGCCGGGCGGTGTGAAGGTTTTGATTGACGGCGGTCCGGATAAGGGAGTGCTTTTCGAGCTTTCAAACGTACTGCCGGAGACAGATAGATATATTGACATAGTCGTTATAACACACCCGGAGCTTGATCATTTCGGCGGGATATACGACGTGGCAGAAAGATACAAAATCGGAGCGCTCGCCGTAAGCGGCAGGGAAGGTGAGAGTGATGCCTGGAGGGATTTACTGTTACTGCTCAAGGATAAAGAGATTCCGATATTAAAACTTGGCGCGGGAGATGCGATAAAGTATGAAGACAGCGTCATAATGGTGTTGTCTCCAAACAAATCCCTTATGTCCAATAAGGAGGTTAACGAGACGTCACTCGTTCTGGGATTAAACAGTGAGGGAGTCAGAGCTCTCTTTACGGGCGATATAGGGTTTACGACGGAGAACTATATTACGGATGAGTATGATATAGATGTAGACATCCTGAAGGTAGCACATCACGGCTCCAAGTTCTCGACGGGTATGGGTTTTCTACTTGAAGCGACACCCGAAATATCGGTTATACAGGTAGGTAAAAATCGCTTTGGTCACCCGACCCAAGCCACATTGTCACGTCTGCAATCGATAGGAAGCAGTATCTATAGGAACGATGAAAACGGAACCGTGCACGTTACCGCAGACGACGGTATTATAGGAGTCTCGGTTGCCAGAAAGTAGGAAAGCCCCGCATCACAGCAGGGCTTCCTGTGATGACGGGGCTCAGTCGGGCGTGTAAATCACGACCTTGATGAGGTTTTCTTAGTGCGTTTGGTAGGTGAGTCTTACGCGCAGAGCGCCTACATCTCCCAATCCCTCAACTACACCGTCGTATGTGATGGAGGAACCTCTATTCTCCCAATCCTCAACCACGAAGTAGAGCTTCGTACCGTCCTTCTTGGCCAGTAAGAACACCTCTCTATCATCGTTGCGCCTGCGGTTCTCGCAAGCGTGCGAGAGCATTCTCGCGCGAGGATATTTGGAGAATCCATCTCCATCTATTTCCAAAAGAACTATTTCGGACACAATTTCCCCTTCCGTCGATTTGCACCGAAAGCCCTTTTTATCATATGTGGTACATATAAGTCAATGTTTATAAAAAGTTTGACTAATGTACCTCCGGAATATAAATATTTAATTATGTGAAGCGCTTAGTACCCTGAGGAGAGAGTTATGGATACCCTGAAAGTAACCCGCAGTAGGGCGATGGATGATCTCCACAAAAAGTTCTCATCCCTAGATCTTGAGGGGATTGAGGGCAAGGAACGCGCCATTGCCTGGCTTGAGGACTATCTTGAGCGCTACGACGGCGCTCTTGATGAAGAGGCTCTTGCGTGGGTGAAACGAACCATCAATCACCTTCGCAAGAGGATTGAGATGACGCTCCGAGTGTGATACGGAAGAGAATAGCCGTAATTACACTCGGAGCGTGTTAATTCGCGGTATTGTGAAAAGTTGCGGGAATCAGAAGTGGAGCTATACTTTGAAAGATGCGTATTTATTCAAGCGATACGGTTAAAAATATCGGTAAGGATATTGAACTTGCCGGATGGGTTGACGCAAGGCGCGACCACGGCAAGCTGATTTTTATTGATTTACGGGACAAAGGTGGTCTTGTTCAGCTTGTTTTCTCGGCGAAGGACGAAGAGCTCCGCAGGCAGGCGGATGAGCTTCGCCCAGAGTGGGTTATAAGGGTTAAAGGTGAAGTATCCCGGCGTCCGGATAATATGGTAAATCCGGACCTTGAAACGGGCGAAATTGAGGTTTCCGTTAAAAATCTGGACATAGTTAATAAGGCGGAGACGCCTCCGTTTGAGACTGGAGGCGACGGTTATGAGGTAGGCGAGGAGATAAGAATGAAATACAGGTACCTTGACTTGCGGCGCAAGAGGCTGCAGAGAAACCTTGTAAAGAGAAACGAGGTTATAAGATTTATCAGGAGTTTTCTTGGAGATGAGGGATTCATTGAAATAGAGACTCCCGTGTTAAGTAAGTCTACGCCAGAGGGCGCCCGTGACTATTTGGTTCCTTCACGTCAGCAGCCCGGAAACTTTTATGCTTTGCCGCAGTCTCCGCAGCAGTACAAACAGTTGCTGATGGTGGCCGGAATAGAGAAGTACTTTCAGATAGCAAGATGCTTCAGGGATGAGGATACGCGCGGCGACAGACAGCCGGAGTTTACGCAGCTTGATATTGAGATGAGCTTTGCGGGACAGGAAGAGATCCTTGAACTGACCGAGAAGCTTATTATAAACCTAATTAAGGAAGTATATCCCGATAAAAAGCTTAAGCTTGATGACGGGAAATTCCCGCGCCTCTCTTATTCCAATGTGATGAAGGAATACGGTACAGACAGACCGGACATAAGAGATAACAAGGATGATGACGACGAGCTTGCATTTGCGTTTATTGTCGATTTCCCGATGTTTGAGAAGAGGGAAGACGGCTCCGTAGGCGCGGCGCACCACCCCTTTACAATGCCGAGAGTTGAAGGCGTAGAGGAATTCAAAAAAATGTTTAAAGAGGATATGGGTAAAATACGGGCATTCCAGTACGATGTTGTACTTAACGGATGGGAGGTATTCGGGGGATCTCTGCGTATACACGACCCTGAACTTTTATCCGCGGTTTTTGAGGCATTGGGACACAAGAAATCAGATATTGAGGACAAGTTCGGTCATATGTTAAATGCGTTCCGTTACGGCGTTCCGCCTCACGGGGGGATAGCTTCCGGGCTTGATAGGCTGATTGCGGTGCTTCAGAGGGAGCCGAACATCCGTGAGGTAATTGCGTTCCCGAAGACAGGCGACGGCAGGGGGCTTATGATGGGGACCCCGAGCGGAGTGGGGAAGGAACAGCTGGATGAACTCGGAATAAGCGTAAAGAAAAAGAAAAAATAATGAACAAAAAAGAGAGAACGCTGGTTGTCATAAAACCGGATGGCGTTCAGAGGAGTTTAATAGGGGAGATAATAGGACGGTATGAACGCGCCGGGTTGAAGTTAGTCGGTCTTAAAATGTTTGTGCCGGAAAACGAGTTTGTGGAAAAACACTATACCCTGGACCCGCAATGGAAAAAGAACGTCGGTGAGAAATCGATAAATGCAGCCAAGGAGAAGGGCCATAAACCCAAGTATGAGGATGCGATTGAGATGGGGGAATTTGTGCTGTCCGGCCTGAAAAAGTATTTATCTGCAGGGCCTGTTATCGCGATGGTATGGCAGGGTATGAATGCAGTGGGAATCGTAAGAAAGATAACCGGAGGAACGGAGCCTCTTACTTCAGATGTCGGGACCATCCGCGGGGATTTCACAATAGATTCGTATAAGGCGGGCGATACAGACGAGCGTGCGGTTCGTAATCTCGTCCACGCATCAGGAAGTACGGAAGAGGCGGAGAATGAAATTAAACTCTGGTTCGGCTCAGACGAACTTGTAGGCTACCGCCTAGTTCAGGAAGAGATTCTATACGATGTAAACCTGGACGGATTACTGGAATAGAAAAAGTTAGGGGGTGAAGGGCCTCCCGCCCTTCACCCCCTAACTTTTTCTATACACAGTTGTATTTGGAGCGGTTTGTAATAAGCGGCATTGAATATTAAAATTAATATAGTCCCGCCCAAACATTCCGGATCAAGTAATTTTAGTAGGGCGGTCAATAGCGACTGATTCCTTGGAATCAATTCTGCGACCACCCACCTGGCTTAGTGCCGGGAATGCTGAGGCGCGGGACTAAAAGAAAACAGATGCATAACGCATCTGTTTTCTTTTATGTCGGACCGCCGGGACTCGAACCCGAACTACAGGACCCCCAGCCCTGCGTGCTAGCCATTAACACCACGGTCCGGAAATCCAGGGAAATGCGGGCAACTATTTTCCCCATTTCCCTGGACTGATGGGAGCACAAGCGATTATTTTCCTTTAATGTTCTTTCTGGAAAGCTTCTTTATACACTGCGTGCAGGCCAGCACTTTCTCACCGGATGGTGTAGTCGTCTTCTGTAAATTGGGATATTTTCTCTTTTTTATGGTCGGATTGTATTTTCCGCGGAGTTTAACTCTCCTTCCGACCATAAGTGAACTTTTGCCACAAATCGAACACTGTTTCATAATAGTAACGTAGTATGGATAGCATATCTCTTCATATATTTCAACTTGTAATACTTCTATTCTCGGTGGTTATACACGAGGTGTCTCACGGGTTAATGGCGCTTAGACTTGGTGACGAAACCGCAAAGAGAGCCGGTAGGCTTACCTTGAATCCAATAAGTCACCTTGATCCGATAGGTTCGTTTCTCGTGCCGCTTCTTCTCCTGATTTCCGGACTGCCGATATTGGGATGGGCGAAGCCTGTCCCGTATAACCCGAATGCCTTGTATAAGGATTATAGGTTCGGGCCCCTGAAAGTTGCCCTCATAGGTCCGGCATCAAATCTGATTATAGCCGTTATATTTGGAGCTATAGTCCGATTTGGCTTGGGATATTTGAATACGACGTTGATAGCTCTGCTGGGGTTTATAGTATTTCTAAATATTCTCCTTGCGGTATTTAACCTCCTTCCTATTCCTCCCTTGGATGGCTCGAAGATACTTACAACTTTTCTGCCACCTGCATATGCGATGAAACTCGAGCGACTTGGGTTCATGGGAATTCTCATAGTCCTCGTTTTCTTATATTTCTTCTTCGGAATTATATTTACAATAACTCAATTCGTGTTTAATCTTATCGTCGGCGCAGAGGGTGCGGCTCAGTTTTTCGGCTTACTGGGTTAGTAATCGGGATAAAACGGAAATTGACAATTCTACCCTCTCTGCTATATTAAGTGTCGCTTATGCCTACTGTTAATCAGTTAGTCAAAAGAGGCAGGAAGAAGTCTGCCAAGAAGGATAAGACCCCAGCACTTGGGGCTTACTTTAATGTTATTAAGAATAAGCCTGTTAACTCAGCGTCTCCCTTTAAAAGAGGGGTTTGCTTGAAAGTTTTTACAACTACGCCTAAAAAGCCTAATTCGGCCCTAAGAAAGGTGGCGCGTGTCAGGCTTACAAACGGCCACGAAGTTACCGCATATATACCGGGAGAAGGGCATAAACTTCAGGAGCACTCGGTTGTGCTCTTGAGAGGCGGTCGTGTCAGGGACCTGCCGGGCGTACGCTATCACATTGTGCGCGGAGTCCTGGACAGCACCGGAGTAGAGGGAAGAATGCAGAAACGTTCGAAATACGGCGTAAAGAAGCCAAAGAGTTCTTCGTAGGAGATGAGAAAGAAGAGGGTATACAGAAGAGTTCATAACCCGGATGCCATCTATGATAACGTAGCCGTTGGCAGATTTGTTAATTACCTTATGGAGGACGGGAAGAAGGCTGTTGCAGAACGCGTTATGTACGGCGCCATGGATATTGTCGCAAAGCAATCCAAGAAAGATGCACTTTCTGTTTTTGAGGAGGCGCTTGAGCACATAACTCCTTCCATGGAGGTGGAATCAAGGCGAATCGGAGGAGCAAACTACCAGATACCTATTGAGGTTCGTCCGGAAAGGCAGTTTTTTCTTGCAAGTAATTGGCTTATAGAGGCGGCACGTGCAAAGAAGGGAAAATCAATGGTACAGAAACTGGCCGAGGAGATACTTGCTGCGGCTGGCAATGAAGGAGAGGCGGTTAAGAAGAAACAGAATGTACACCGCATGGCCGAGGCGAACAGGGCATTCGCGCATTTTGCGAGAAGGAGGTAAGAGAGCATAAGGAGAGATTATGGACAGACAATATCCGAT
>CAZLBZ010000021.1:4287-8104 GCA_964558045.1 uncultured Candidatus Saccharibacteria bacterium | reverse complement strand
CCTCCTTTTTATCTCCGGCAGCAGGAACAAGTTTTCTTATAACCGAGTAACTGAATTTCATATTAAAACTGCTGTATAAACCTTAGGTCTCCGGAGTGGAACAGGCGAATGTCCGGTATCTTGTGTTTAATCATCGCGAGTCTGTCCAATCCGAAACCGAACGCAAAACCTTGATACTCGCGGGGGTTGTAGTGTACCGCCTCAAAGACATTGGGATGTACCATCCCCGCGCCCATCAACTCAAGCCACTTCCCGCCCTTGAATCTGATATCAACTTCAACTCCGGGCTCGACAAACGGGAAATAGCTGGGACGGAATCTAAAATCAATCTTCTGCCCCTTAAAGAATTCTTCCAGGAATTTCTCCATCACATACTTGAAGTTTGCCATGCTAACGTCTTTCCCGACCATAAGGCCCTCAACCTGATAGAAATTGGTCTCATGGGAGGCGTCGGTCGCCTCATATCGAAATACCTTGCCGGGGACGATAATCTGGAATGGGGGCTTGTTTTTCTGCATATAGCGGATTTGCATCGGAGACGTGTGCGCCCGCAGTAACAGCCTGTCTTTATCCTTTTTATTCCCCTTTATCCAGAATGTATCCCATTCCTCGCGGGCAGGGTGCCAATCGGGAATATTAAGCGCATCAAAATTGTAAAATTCAGTCTCAAGCTCAGGCCCTTCTACAACAGAAAAGTTCATCCCGAGAAATATTCTCCTTACCTCCTGGCTTGCCTGTGTAAGTGGATGCAGGTGTCCTATCTGCGGTTTCCTGCCTGGCCTTGTTACGTCAATTGACGCAATCGGCTCCTCTATGAAATCCCTTTTCTTGAAATCTATAGCCTCCTGAAGGTCATCGCGAAGCTTATTTGCTTTTGGGCCAAGCTTCTTCTTTTGATTTAGCGGCAAGTCTTTAAGGCCGCGCAAAACTTGGGTTACCTCCCCTTTTCTGCCAAGATATTTAACTCTTATTTTCTCAAGTTCTTCCTTGCTCTTTGCTTGCTCAATCCCATCAAGAGCGCGCCTTTTAATTCCATCAATATCAACCATACACTCATTCTAAAACAAAGACGGCTTTTGACAACACGCGCCTTTGGGGTAAAATGTTCTCGCGGGGGAGCGCCCTGGTGGGCGCACGAGGCTCATAACCTTGCCGTAGCGGGTTCGAATCCCGTCCCCGCAACCATCCGACGCACACCCCACTTAAAAGTGGGGTGCTTGCTTATTTTAACTTACTTGACATTCTGGTATTTCTATTGCATAATATCGTGTAAGTAACTGTACTTTTGTTCAACGCACTAAAGAGGGGAAGGAATAATGAGGTCTATCGCGAAAGCTGATGAAAGGCTTGGACGGTTCGTCCAAGTTGGAGGGATGCGGGTCGCCCTCAGGGAGGCCTACCCGAACGCCAGGAGTGTCTGGCATTCGACGTTGGGGGCGATCCAAAAGATCATTGATATGGACCCCAACGGCGCGTTTGCTCTGGGGATACTCGCGGCCGGGAAAATCAGCCGCGGATCCCGAGGTCACGGGTACGTTTTAGTCCATACGACCCTCGGGTGCCGACCCAGACCTCTTGCTCCCCTTCGCGCCCCGGGCGAAGGAAAAAGGTCTGAGGCATGGCTCCAAAAGCTCGAGGTCTACCAAGCCGAGGAGCGGGCGTGGGAGGAGGAGACCTTCAACGCTGCCGTTAGCGGACAACGCGTTACCAACCTCCTGATTCCCGTAGGAGACGATCAGGAAAGAATCACAGGCCTCCCCGGTCTAGAGGAGGCCTTACAAGACGCCCGCGAGCGTCAGCGTTAAGTACGACCGCCGCGGGAGAAAAGCCGCCGCTTCTTCTCCCCGGCGGCTTTTCTATTTTTGAAGTAAAATAAATAGGTAATGTACTTCGTCTACATTATCGAATGTGAGGATGGGAGTTTTTATACTGGCTCAAGTCCGGATCCTAAAGAAAGATACCGGAAACACAAAGCTGGAACTGGCGGTAAATATACAAGATCGCATAAGCCCTTGGGACTTGTCCACATAGAGAAATTTGATACCAAAAGCGATGCTCTTAAGAGAGAAATTCAGATAAAGAGTTGGAGGCACGATAAGAAATTAAATTTGATAAACACTAAAGATTAACGCTCATCCCGTCCCTGCAACATATTTGACCAATCCGATATTCGTGGTATTCTACGCCTGCATCGGCAATTTGTCGGTAATCGCAGAGATTCTGCGGAGAAGCTCTTTAGGAGGAACTACATGAGAAAGCCACTGATTTCCATCGGTGACGAAGTAGCGGGCTGGGCAAGGCAGATGGGTTACGCGACGGCTAACTCCTCTGGTCTTGCCTGCGACAGTCCACACCAGTTCGCTGGCGATGTTTCTATCGGCCTTCTAGCGCCGAGGATTCTCCCGCCGAAACGGTTCCTTTTCGGCCTGATACAGAAGAGGCGGAGAAGAGAGTTTGTCGCCGTTATTCGTATGCACGGGCGAGACCCCTGGAGCGTTGAAGTCAACGGCGAGGAGCACTTTGAGGAGATGCGCAATCTTGCACACCTGCTATCTGTGAGGTTTGGGCCGTCCGTCAATCCCAGGCTCGTCAGACACAAGCCAATGCTGGAGAAGTTCCACACTGACTACTGGTTCTGAGTCGGTCCCGTCCCACACCGCCCTCAGCGAGGCCCAAGGCCTCACACGCTGAGGGCTTCGCATTTTCATACATTAGAATTGGGATTCAATTCTAGACGCCATTCCCCCGTAACAACTATTGACTAATTAAGCATTTTGTAGCACACTTGGTTCTAGCGTCTAACCAATTCGGCTAGTAGTAGGTCTTTGAGAGGAGTCTCATATGGCAAATGCAAGATTGTGTAGGCTTGAGGAAACCATAAGTGCCCGCGTCTACAGGTGGATATACAGCAAGGGGATGTATTCCACTGGGGATGAGGATGGTACAAGGGATCTATACCAAGACTCCATTCCGTCAGCAGCTAGCTCTGTGAGCCTTTTCTTCGAGCACCCAGACATCCCAATGCTCGCTACACGCGATCACGTTGGGCTGATTCGAAGGAAGAAAAAGCGGTTGATGTGGCTCGGTGTCCTTCATTTCTACAAGCGGGTATTGGGGAGTAGCCTCAAGAGCACTCATCCAGATCTCCATTTTGTACTTGGGGTACATGGCGAAGCCAACTTGGAACGCGCGATAGAGTTAGCACAAGAGGCTTCATCAGTGTTTGATGCGGGGGTCGATGTCTACTTGGCAAGCAAGGACACGAAGCCCGAAATGCCTCGAAGACCCTACGACTTCTGAGCATCACGCCCTCAGCGAGGCCCAAGGCCTCACACGCTGAGGGCTTCGTATTTTCATATATTAGGAGCTAGGCGAGAACTTGTGGAATACTCCGTTTTACAACGATGAATATGGAAGTTAACTTAATAATATGAGCGACATTACCGAAGAGGCATATACCGCAAGTGCAAATCTACTAAGAAAGGTATCTACGGAGAAGGGCTTTACGGCCTCTTGCGTAAGAGTTGCCAACTATAAACGGGTCTTTTCCAGAGACGGTATAATCTCCGGAATTGCCGCCCTCTCCACCGAAGACGAAAAGCTTATAAATACCTTCAAAGACACTCTTAAGACACTGAAAGACAACCAGGACGAGACTGGCAGGATACCAAGCAATGTTTCTCTAAATGGCGGCTCCGTGAGCTACGGCACAATAGTGGGAAGAATTGATGCCACTATATGGTATGTGATAGGCGTATCGCAGTATGTATTGAAAACTGGCGACAGGAAATTGCTGAAAGATTTTAGGATATGCCTG
>CAZLBZ010000021.1:0-4277 GCA_964558045.1 uncultured Candidatus Saccharibacteria bacterium | reverse complement strand
TTAAGTGCGCGGAGCTAAACGGCAGAGGGCTTTTATACGTCCCTATGGGTGGAGACTGGGCAGATGAATATATAAACCAGGGCTATGTACTATTTGACCAACTGTTATACCTCTTCGCACTAAGAAACTACCACGCACTTACACGCGATGAAAGCACATGTGAGAAGATAAAGAGGTTAGAGAAACTAATACTTATAAATTACTTCCCAGATGAGAAAAACATTAACAGCAAGTACGTTTATCACAAGAGGTTATTTGAGACGGGAATAAGAGACTATAGTCCCCCACTGCCACTAGCGTATTTTTTCACAAACCAGACAATACACCACCATGTGGACAACTTCGCGAATTCCCTCTTGCTGTTTTCCGAGCTACTTACAGAAGAGGAAAACCAAAGAATAAGAGAAAGAGTGCTCGCACGCTGTACTCCAAAAAACTTCCCAATACTGCCACCCTTCTACCCGGTAATACAAAGAGGTGAAGAGGGCTGGAGACGCCTAAGGGGCAATTACCTGTACGAGTTCCGTAACAAGCCCTACGAATATCAAAACGGTGGATTGTGGCCTCTGATACATGGCTTTTTTATCTCATCTATGGGGAGTGCGGGCGTAAAACATCTGGAGAAATTTGCAATGACGCTCAAAGACGACGGGTTTACTTTTCCGGAGTTCTATCACGGCAAGACATTCAAGCCAATGGGGACGAAGAATCTCGGTTTCTCCGCAGCTGCATACATAATAGCCCACGACTCAATTAAGAAAGGGTTGAGACCGCTCCTATGATACTTGCCACGGACCTGGACAGAACCCTTATCCCAAACGGAGAGGATGAGTATGACAACTCTCTCCCTTTGTTGTTTGATTCGCTTGAAAACGCGAAATTTAAACTTGTTTACGTTTCGGGTAGAAACCTTGATTTACTAAACGATGCAGTAAAAGAATATGGCATAAAACTTCCCGACTATTTTATAGGAGAAGTGGGTACCGTCATATACAGGAAGAAGGGAGAATCAATGGTACGAAGCGATGAATGGAGTGAAAATATCAGCAAAGAAAACCCCAACTGGGATAGGAAAGAAATCGTCCCCGAGATTGGAATGGACGATATTTTGGAGCTTCAGGAGGGCTGGAAACAAAATGACCATAAAATAAGCTACTATCTTAGAGACCAGTCTCTCAAGAACGAGGTTATGAAGAAAATTCGACTCGCCGTTTACAAGAACGGCACAAATGCTCAGGTTATATGGAGCGTAGATCCACTACAAAACACCGGACTTATTGACGTACTCCCTGAGAGTGCTACAAAGCTTACCGCGCTTGAGTTCATAAGGGAGAAACTTGGTGAGGATAAAGAGGATGTTGTATATTGCGGAGATAGCGGGAATGATATCCTCCCCCTTACATCGGGATATATGGCGATAGTCGTAAGAAACGCACCGGAAAGTGTAAAAGATATGGTTATGGAAATCGCAAAGCAAAAGGAGTTGGGAAAGAATATATACATCGCAGTAGGCAACGATAAGTTTAACGGCAACTATTCCTCTGGAATAATAGAGGGTCTAATGAAATTTGGGCTTATAGGCGCGACATAGAAAAAAGGCGCTCCTACGGGCGCCTTTTTTCTATAAGCCTATGTATTCTTATTTTATCTCGTAGACGAGAGTAACGTTTACAACAACCTCTTCAGAACCGGGCTCGACAGACGGCGCTACGGGTATACTGGAGAGGGCCGCATCTTCCGCCGCACCTCCTATTCCGTACGCGGAAGCTTTTGTCGGATAGTAACTTCCGGCACTTACTGAGAGAAGTCTACCGATACGGAAATCTCCCGCCTCGGCAACGGCTTTGGCCTTCTCCTTCGCCTGCCCAATCGCCTCGGCGCGTGCTTCGTTCTCAGCGCTTGTAGGGTCGTCGAGAGTGAATGAAAGCTGCGAGACAGAATTTGCACCGTTATCAACAACACCGGCTAAGACATCTCCGGCATCTTCAAGGTTGCGTACCTTCACCTGCACAGACTGGTCAATCGTGTAACCTACTATCTCCGGAGGCGGGCATACTCCGTTTCTCTCATAGCAATCGAAATATTGGTATCGCGGACGCACATTGTAGCTTAGAGTTTTTATATCCTCCTCGGAGATATCCTTGCTCTTCAGGAAATCCATAACCTTGTTCACATCAGAGACATTCTCCTGCTGCAGGTCGGCAAGATTCTCGCCGCCCTCCGTAATTACGTTAAAGGAGAACTGCCCGATATCGGGAATTACGGTAACTTTCCCCTCGCCGTTTACCGAAAAACTCGGCGCTCCAATACCGACAGAATCCGAATACGACTCAGTGTATCTTATTGCGGCGTACGAAAAGACAACCGCCACTATAATTAAAGAAACCCCCAGATAATTTTTGATTTTTTGTTCCATGGTTTAGTAATTATACCACAGAGAGTTCACCTATATTATCTCAGCGCCAACGAGGCTGATGTACTGATTGAGCATAATAACGGAGGATATCACAATAAGGAGCATCACGCCGTTTACGATAAGCGCGGTGTGCTGAATCTGTATTTTTATAAAAACCTTAAGCGCCAAGGCCAGAGCTATAATTGTCCCGAGCATTAAAAGAAGATAATTTACCGTTTCGTGGGGTTTTGCGGAAATCCCTTCGATTAAAGAAGATTGTTGGGGAATTTTCTCCTCCGCCGTTATCTCAACTGCTTCCTCCTCAACGGCTGCGCCTTGTATCTCCAAAAACATCTCCTCGTCCGGAGAATTTACCGCAACTTCTTCCGGCGCTTGCCCGCCTATCTCCACCTCCTCAACGGGGGCCGTCTCCACATCCGCAACCGCGGCTTTTGCAGCCGCCGGCCTGCCGAAAAACTGAACCACGAAAACCGTTTGCTTTCCCTTATATGTGCCTCGCGCGGTTGCAATACCTATCTCGGTGAAGTTGCCGTTTAGAATATTCGCGCGATGTCCCGGGGAATCCATCCATGCCTCGGTTACATCCTCGGAATCAACGAAGTTCACCGCAAGATTTTCTCCGGCGGAAGTGAACGTATAGTCCACCTGGCCTAGCCAATACCAGGGGTTTTTGCCCGTGGGGCTTGTGTGCGCAAAGTACCCCCCGTTTGCCATATCCTCCGCCTTGAGGCGTGCCGCCTCTTCTAACAGCGGATTTACCCTAAGCGAGACTATGCTTTCTTCTTCCCTGTTGTCGTTGGTTTGGTCAACCAACACGTCCGGCAGAATTTTCGCGAAAAATCCGGTCTGTTTGAATATTACAAATGACTGTACCAGAAACAGGGTTTCCACTATCAGAATCCCGCTTAGTATGAAAACAACGGCCTCAATGCGCAAAATATGGGGCTTGTACTCATTGCCTTCGTGGGGAATGAAATATTTCTTGATAGATTTCTTCATCCCTGTAAGTATTACCATTTTAGCATATATTACCACTAAAACCACAAAAGATAAAGCCAGTCAAGTGACCGGCTTTATCTTTCTGGCTCTATTCCAATCTCCCTATTCTATGGGAGTTCAGGAATTCCAATTCCCAAGTCAGGACAACTCAACATATTGATCCATCTCCTTGTCGTCTTGTAGACAAATCCTGTTGGTGTCTGTGATGTGAGAAGTCCGAATGGGACCCATGGGTTCAGAACTTCTTCCCAGTACTTTACCTGGAACCGCTTAACGGCTTCGTAATCTTCCTGACTGTAGACGCCGTCAACGGGCAGATTTTCTCCCTCGTGCTCGTTGAGGAAGGTCTCGAGCTTCATAACCTCGGCGGGGTCGTTATTCCAGCCAAGGTGAATAAAGTCAAGTAGGTACATTCCGCAGGCCGTCGCTTCTCCAAGAACTTCTCCCCCTCTGGTGAATCCGCTCCCGCCAAAACTTGTGGGACCGAATTCTTCATCGTCAAGGGGATCATATGAGTCTGGATTACTCGCGTCATTGTCCGTGTGACAATTCCTGTCGTGGATGTCTATATCCCCGTCAGGCTCGTTGTCTATGCCATCAGAACACTGAGGTGGCGCATCGCAAACCGGAACATCACCATACTCGGTAAAGAAGGCATCGTCCGCAGTTGTAACGGTTAGGTGGAACATTGCTTTCCCGCCTTCAAGCCAAACTTCATCGTCGCTTGCCTTGTAGTAACCGAGTCCGCTTCCATCAGTCCAATCACCATCAAGGGTGTTGTTGCCACTGGCATCATTTGCAAGAGCCGTCGGGCTTACCTGCCAGAACTCCAGCCATCCGCCAA
This sequence comes from uncultured Candidatus Saccharibacteria bacterium, assembly GCA_964558045.1. GTDB lineage: Bacteria > Patescibacteriota > Minisyncoccia > UBA6257 > Colwellbacteraceae > CAZLBZ01. The sequence goes on along the minus strand of CAZLBZ010000021.1, from coordinate 18 downwards.
CATGCTCTTTTATCTGAG
>CAZLBZ010000020.1:4321-8239 GCA_964558045.1 uncultured Candidatus Saccharibacteria bacterium | reverse complement strand
GAACCCACGCCTATAACCGCAAGTCCCGCCTCAGACATAACCGCCCTTATGTCCGCAAAATCGACGTTAACCAAACCCGAGGATGAAATCACTTCCGCAACTCCCTGGACAGCGCTTTGCAATATATCATCAATTTTCTCGAAAGCTTTTATAACCGGAGTGTTCTTATCAATAACGCTGAATATTCTGTCGTTCGGAATCGCAAGCAGGGTATCTACCTTATCTTTTATCTTTGCCATGCCATCCTCGGCAATTCTCATTCTTGCTGCGCCCTCAAACGCAAAGGGCTTCGTAACAATCGCCACCGTCAGGATACCAATCTCCCTCGCAACGTCCGCAATTATAGGACTCGCTCCGGTTCCTGTTCCGCCGCCGAAGCCCGCAGTAAGAAATATCATATCGGCCCCTTTCAGTGCCTCCGCTATCTCAGACCTATTCTCCTCTGCCGCTTGCTGACCGAGTTCCGGATTCATGCCCGCGCCCATCCCCTTCGTAAGAGCTCTTCCTATGTGAAGCTTTCTGCTCGCGTCACAGGATTCCAAATCCTGTAAATCCGTGTTTATTGCAATAAACTCAACTCCCCTGACCGAGAATGTTTTTCTCATCCTGGTAATGGCGTTTCCCCCTCCGCCGCCTACGCCAACCACCTTTATCTTAATAAGGGAAGACGTGATACTCTTTCTTGAACTCGACCTCCTGCTGTAGCCGGTTCTCTTTGGAGAAGATGAGCGTCTGGATTTATTCTTCTTTGCCTTAACGGCCCTGACGGGAGCCGTTGCCGTTTTCTTCCGCGGCTTCCGTTTCTTACCTACGCGCGCTGAAACCCTAGGGACCTGATGGAGCTTCCTTACCTTTGGAGGTGCGTTCTTCTTCGACTTTACGGGTGGCTTTATGGGGGATTTCGGCTTCTTTACTACCGGTTTTCTTACCCCTTTTTTGAGTTTTCTAGAAACGCTTTTTGGCTTCACGGACTGTTTCTTCCGCGATGCCTTTACCCTTTTAGTTGCTGCCGACGGCCGCCTCGCCGAAGATAAAGCCTTTCGGGGGATTTTTGTATTCTTCTTTTTCTTCTGTTTCTTTGCCATTTACTAAGGAAGGAATGATTTAAATATCTTGGCTACCGCTCCCCCGTTGACAGCGGGTTTTCTACCCCTGCGCTCCGTGCTCCAGAGTACAAGTCCAAGAACAGAGGCATATTCGGGTGACTCTAAAAATTCTAACACACGCTTGGAGTCTCCTTCAAAATCCGCCTCTTTCGGCAATCCAATCTGCGTAGCCAGCTTTAGGCTATCTTTCACCAGCTCTACAACGCCGGGGAGCTTGGCTCCGCCACCGGTTATAACCGCACCTGCAGGAAGACGCCGGTCTTTACCTATGCTGTGCAGCTCGCCATTAATAAACTCGCATATCTCGGAAAGGCGCGACTCTATAACCTCGGAGATGAATCTGCGGGAAGGGACACCCTTTACGCTCTCATCTATTTTTGCCAAATCAATTTTCTCTTTGCTTGAGACACCTCTGGCGAGAGCATATCCATAGGAAAGCTTTATCTTCTCTGCAGTCTCAACGGGAACCTTCAGCGCAATAGCCAAGTCGTTTGTTATATGCCCAGCTCCAACCGGAAAAACCTTCGTGTGAAGGAGCTTGTCCTCCTCATATACGGCTATTCCGGTTGTGCCGTATCCAATGTCTATCGAGACAACGCCCAGCTCCTTTTGGTTATTGGTAAGAACTGATTTTGCAGACGCGAGGGGACCGAACACCAAGCCGCTGATACTGCCCCCGGCCGACTCCACGCACTTGGAAAGATTTCTAACCGTGGGCTGAAAAGTATCAATTATCAGGCTTATGACCTCAAGACGGGCTCCGACCATCCCAAGGGGATCCTGTATATCGCCGACACCGTCCACTATATACTCTCTGGTTATCGTATGAAGTATCTCTCGATTCGGTGGAAGGTTCAGAGCTTTTGAGGCCTCGGTGACTCGCTCTATGTCATCCCTATATATTTCTGAATTCGCGCGGGAAACCGCCGTAACGCCGCGCGATGTCTGAACCCTGACATCAGAACCTCCAACCCGGAGATATATATTCTTATGCGCGGTCTTGGATATCTCACGTATCTTCGCGAGCACCGATTCGACCGATGAGGCCGCCCTTTCCATATCCACTACAACGCCCTTTCTTAAACCGCGTGAAGGCTGAACAAAGCTCTTGTGTAAAATAATTCTTCCCCTCGGCGAGGGTTCCGCGACAACTGCTTTTACCGATTCCGAACCAATATCAAGACCTAAGATGTGGGGTTGAGCCATTGCATTATATTCGTCTCAAGTTTTTCCATTCTCATTCTATCACTTTTATTATCGTGGTTAAAACCGACAAGATGCAGTATGCCATGCACAAGCATATAACGCATATCCTCCGAATGCGATTTTATGTACGGCGGACATAAGTATACCTCACCGGCGGATTTCAAATTCGGAAAATCTTCAGGCGCCCTGAAAGACAGCACATTGGTGGACTTGTTTGTGCCTCTAAATCCACTGTTTAATGAACGCATTCGATGACCCCCGACCAGATATATTTCCACATCCCTATTCTCTTTAAGAAAAGAAAGAACGCGACTTGCCGTGCGTTCCAGCTCCCTACCGTAAATCCGAAACCTTTTATCAAGACTTGTTACAGACACCATATTTCCAAAAACTACCCAAGCTGCTCCTTAACTATCTCACTGACAAGATTTGCCTCGGCTCTCCCGGCAACTTTCTCCATTACAACCTTCATAACACTTCCGAAATTGTCGCTCCCCTCCCCGATTACTCCCTTGACTATCGCCTCAACCTCAGAACGCTCAAGTGGAGAGGGTAGATAAGATGAGATTATATCAAGTTCCGAGAGCTCCTTATCCTCCAGGTCCTGACGACCGGCACCGGAATACAACTCCGCAGCCTCCTTTCTTTTCTTGGCCTCTTTCTGGAGAACCCTTATGATCTCATCCTCTGACAACTCGCCCTTACCGCCTTTGCTTCTATTATCTATTTCCGCATTGTGTATGCTCGAAAGAAGGCCGCGCAGAGTCTCGGGTTTCAACGGCTCAGCTTCTTTTAAAGCCTTGGTTAGCTCCTCTCTTATTCGCTGAACCAGATTCACGATATTTTCTATAACCTGCCGAGTTTCTTCGCCTTTTCTATCTCAGCCCTTTTCTTCTCGCGATGGAGAGCCGATTTCCTTCTAAGGTTGCGATTAACCGCCCTTGAGTGGAACCTTCTCTTCTTTACCTCGCGCAAAACACCGCTCTGCTGAATCCTCCTGCTGAAACGGTATACGAGAGAGTTTACCGGCTCGTTTTCTCTTCTACTAACTTTTACGGCCATGTTTTATTAGTTTTTCTCTATAATCCTTTTTCTCGTTACCCCAATTTCCTCATTTGGCGGGCTGTTCACAACCGAGTGAAGTCCGCCGCCATTATCCCCCTTATACCTTGGAATGACGTGGATATGCAAATGATCCACCGCCTGACCACTGATTTTGCCGTGATTAATCCCAATTGTAAAGCCCAGAGGCCGGAGGGCAACTTCAAGCATCCCCGTAACGTGCTTAACCGCCAGAAAGAGACCCTCAACCGCACTGTCCGGAAGTCCCAAAATATTCTCGGAATGATCCTTGGGAATAATAAGTGTGTGTCCGAGAGACAATGGCTTTATGTCAAGAAAGGCAAAAACGGACTCGTTCTCATATATCTTTTCAGAGGGAATCTCTCCGCCGGATATTCCGCAGAACAAGCAACCGTTCACGTTCATGAGCGAAGCTTTTTCTTAACCTCATCAACAACCTTTGTTACCGGGACCGACTCCTGAACGCCGGTTTCCATATCCCTTATGATAATGCTTTCCTCATAGACCTCTTTCTGCCCCAATA
>CAZLBZ010000020.1:0-4311 GCA_964558045.1 uncultured Candidatus Saccharibacteria bacterium | reverse complement strand
GGAAACGTCCTGCTTATCTGCCGCCTCAAGTTGGTTGGAAAGCGAGTTCTTGCTCAGGGAAGTTGAGACGGATATGCCGCTCTTCCTAAATTCCTCCACTATAGGAAAACTCTTTCTCTTTGCAAGCTCCCCTATGTGCACAAGGAAAACTTTGGATTTCTGGCCGGGAACATTCAATTTACCGGCTTCTTTTATGAGTTCCACCACCCTCTCGATACCAATTGCAGCACCTGATGCCGCCGTGGAGCGGCCGCCTATCATCTCGGCAAGATAGTCGTATCTGCCGCCGGAAGCGATTGCCAAATCACCGTCGTCGTGAAATATCTCAAAAACCGTTCTATTGTAATAATCAAGACCGCGAACCAGCATCGGATTAAGCATATATGGAAGCTCCACTTCTTCAAGGAACTCAAGAACGTGCTTAAGGTGACTCCTGCATGGACTGCACAGACTATCCAGGATACTCGGCGCACCCGTTCTTGCTTGCTGGCACACCTCCTTCTTGCAATCAAGCAGGCGCAGGGGGTTGGTTTTCATACGCCTACTGCAGTCCCTGCAAACTGTCTGGCCCTTGTAGAAGTTCAGAAGTTTTGTTCTGTAGCCCGGACGGCATATTCGGCACCCTATGCTATTTATATGTATTATCAGGGGCCTTATCTTAAGTTCCTCTATAAACCTGTAACAGGTAAGTATGACCTGCGCGTCATACGCCGGATCGCTGTCTCCCCCGACAACCTCAAGCCCAAACTGATTAAACTGACGATATCTCCCCGCCTGAGGACGCTCATGCCTGAAAACCGGTCCTATATAATAAAGTTTCTGTGGCTGCGGGAGTTTGTGCATCCCGTTCTGGATATAACTCCTTACAACAGGCGCGGTAATATCGGGCCTCAATGCAAGCTTATCGCCGCCCTTAGTACGAAGAACAAACATTTCCTTCTCCACAATATCCGTCGTCTCGCCAACACTCCTTACAAAAAGGTCGACCTTCTCCAAGATGGGTGTTTCTATCTCGGTAAACCCGTAAAATTCTGCAATCTGCCCGGCTGCTCCACGAACCTTGCTCCAAAGCGGCGCGTCAACCGGGAGAATGTCGTGCATACCGCGAGGAACCGCAAAAAGCTCCCTGCTCTTTTTCTCTTTTACGGACGGCTTCTTCGCGGGCTTAGCCGTCTTCCCTCCAGAGACTCTTCGCGCGGTACGCCCGGTAGTTTTGCCAGCCCTATCTCTTTTAGCCCTTACGGCGGACCCTACTCCCTTTTTAGACTTCTTTACCTGGGGCATAACCCTATATCTGACTTTATCCAGTTAAAACTCCGAACTCAGAAGGGGGCCACAGTCTCAGGCGAACGACCCCGACAATCAAATCCTCGTCCAGGGGGCCCCATCTCCTTGAGTCATAACTCTGGGGCCTGTTGTCTCCCATCACAAAGTACTCATCATCCTTCAGTTGGAACGCATACTCACCGCTTACCTCAATTCCAGGCGGGAGATAATCTTCGGACAAAAGCTCTCCGTCTATAATCACATTGCCGTTACTCACTATGACTTGCTCCCCGGGCAGGCCTATAATCCGCTTTATGAAGAAATCCGATTCATTCGTGGGATTCTTAAAAATTATAACTTCCCCCCTTTGAGGCTCTCTCAGCCTGTAGGCTATCTCATCAACCAACAAATAGTCTCCATCCAAGAAGCTTGGTTCCATACTCGCCCCCTGAACAAGAAATGGCTGGGCTACAAACCCATATACGATGTAAATTGAAACGAGTACAACCGCCAGTATTTCAAGTATTTCGAGAATAGGTAAAAGAAATTGTTTCATCGAGGGCATTCTAATACAATTAAAAGCGATGTTCAATGTACTCTTTTTAGGAAAGCAGCGCAAGTCGAGAGAGCGGGAATCTCACCGCCCGGATATTCACGAAATCAAAGTCATAGTGGGGCTCGGAAATCCCGGAAAAGGATATGGTAAGACATACCATAACGTCGGCTGTATGTTTCTGGATTTTATGGCAGAGAGATCCCCGGGCACGGAAACACCCACGATATGGAACAACCTTAAACTATTTAGATACGCGGAGGTTGGCGGCTTAACTCTGGTAAAAACAAACGTGTTTATGAACAATTCCGGGCGCTCAGTTAAAGCGGCATTGAGATATTTCAACATACCTCCGCAGAAAATGCTGGTAATTCATGATGATTCAGATATCTCAATCGGAAATTATAAATTGTCTTTCGGATCCGGTTCTGCGGGACATAAGGGAGTAGGGTCCATAACCAACACGATAAAAACAAATAAATTCCTTAGGCTAAGAATCGGGATAAGAAAATCAAAAGAAAAGGCGGGAAAGTTCGTCCTTAAACGAGTAGACAAATCGGACACCCCGATATTGGAGGCAGTATTTATGGAGATAAAAGAAGAATTGCCCGACTAATCAAACTCCAGGCTTCTTACCATCAGCGTAAGCGAGAATGAAACACTATTGCCCTGACTTGATATGTTCGAGAATGGGAGATTTACACCGGTGAATTGCGGCTGTGAAGCCAAGACGTTCTTAAATCTTATTGCGGCCTCTTCGTTCGGTACAATACCGTTTATGGCTACGGGGGAGTCAACGCCCGTAAAGCCAACACGAGTTATAAAGACTTCGCTCCCGGCAAGTTCACTTATCTTTGAAAAGAGAAGAGATAACGGGTAGCCACCCGATTTTATCTTCGTTATGGAAGAAACAAGGCTGTTGAACTCTCCTGCGTCGCTTTTCAGCGAGTTAAGCAGTTCAACGTCGGGGTTGTCTGCCAAAGATCCCATATCTGCAGTAACCCTATTAAGCTCCCTGACTACGAAGATATCCACCACTACGAACACCGCGAGCAGGAGGCCGAGAATCACCGCGAAGGCATTCCGCCATATCCTTACGAAATTTATCAGTTGCTTCTTTTTAAATACACCAAGAGCAGTAAGGCTTGCAAGGCTGATCTGAAAATCCTCCGAACGCGGGATTAGGCCCCTCGTTGCGGCTCCAACAACGGCGCTGGCTTCATGGGGACTAATAACCCTTACATTCATTCCCTTAAACTTCTCCTCGGCAAGACTCTTAACCTCTTCGACAAGCGAAGGAGTTATAATGACGATATCCTTTATACTGCCGCTCCAATGAGTAGAATAAAAGTTTACGATTCTGTTCAACTCGCTATAAAGGGTATTTCTAAAACTCTCACTTGATATTGTCCTGGATTCCCCTTGTATCTCACTCCAGGGATTGAGGTAATGGAAATATGGCACGTTGTTACTTGCCACCATCAGGTTAATCCCCTCTGCGGTTATCTCAGCGGCGACATATGGCTGGCCACTAGGGATGATTTTTCTTGAGGCTATGTCCCTCGCAATGCTCATACTTGAAAACTCCACGGCGGCGATACCAAAGTTAGCTTCCTCAAGGGCGACAATGAAATTATCTGCAACGGAACGAAGGACAAATGCACCAAGCAAGTTTATCTCATTACTGCTTCCCAGTTTTTCGTCAAGTTTCTGCCAGCCATAGTATGAGTTTTCAACATCTACCGGAGAAACCATACTGGCATTTAGACTGGCGGCTTCATCAAAATTAGCCTCCGCTACACGCGGCATACTGAATGTCTGTATAAAAACGTCGTTCACGGGCAGGCTCAGGACGACATTACCTGTCTTCCGAGGATTCAGAGGCACCCTGTGGTGCAGCTCCTTAAGGGCGGCGACAAAGGCATCTCTATTTTTTATTTTCCCGTTCTCAACAGTACCCGGCTGCAGCTGCAAAGACGCACTTATCATATTCCCGCCTTTAATGCGGGCGTACCTTAAAGCCGAATCAGTCACCTGCAACCCTCCGACGGGCAAGGGCGGCGATATTTTCTTCACCCAACCGCGGATAGTGCCGAGTATTTCTTTGAAACTGTCCATATTACAATGAAACCTCCTTAAATGATTGTAGCGAAACTTTGCCGGTAATAGAATCTATCCCGATAATAACCTCAATTCGCTTTTTTCTGGTGAAGGCGCTTCCTGTAGATTCAATGGTTATTCTGCCTGCCCCGTCATCTTCACAGGTACGTTCCGCACTTCGAGAGCCAACTGCCATATCCGGCAGCGAGCCCGGGCATCCTTTCTCGCGAATCACCTTAAGTATCGCGTCGTGGGCACCAGATCTTGCCGCACCAAGCGCCTCCGATGCAAGCCTGTCACTAAATCTGGCATTGCTGAGTGTGCTCGCGAGAATAACTCCTATTACTGCTATTTCTATTATTATTGCCGAGACCAGCAATATGGTCGGGAGA
>CAZLBZ010000019.1:0-8284 GCA_964558045.1 uncultured Candidatus Saccharibacteria bacterium | reverse complement strand
GATACGTCAAGAAAGCCTCCGGGATTACTGCGCAGGTCAAGTATCATTCCCCTGCCCCCGCTCAAAAGGGACTCTATCATTGCCTGCTGGAAAGCGAATGGAGTGGTACCGCTGAAGCTGGACAGCCGCAGATATATAATGTCGCCGTCTATCATCTCCCAGTCGACGGTCGGTATTTCGATATCGGACCTTATGATATCCACTTCCCTCTCGTCATCGTCACCCCTGACAATTGTGAGGGTCACCTTTGTCCCTACATCTCCGCGAATCAACCTAACCGCCTCATCAACGGTCAGCCCCGCAGTGGACTTACCGTCTATCTTAACGATCTTATCACCCGGCTGGAGGCCGGCTTTCTCAGCGGGAGTGTCCTTAAGCGGTGCGACTACCATAAGCTGTTCATTGCGGACTCCTATCTCGGCGCCAATTCCGCTGAAGCTCCCGCTTATGTTGTCCGTAAACTCCTTTGATTCCTCGGGTGGAAAGAAGACTGTATGCTGATCTCCTATAGCCTCGGTGATACCCTTTATGGCTCCATAGAGCAGATCCTGGTCGTTTATCTCCGCGCTATTGATATGTTTCTCTTTAAGTTCTTTCCACGCTTCCCAAAAGACACCGAAATTAACTCCGACATCATCCGGATTCTCAAGATTCGAGACATTCTCTATAACTATATTCTTCGTCTGCTCTGTTCCATTGCGGAAACCAATATAATACGAACAGGCCGACGCCAGTATCGCAACTGCTAAAACAAGACCGGTTATCTCAAGAAGTTTTCTGTTTACCCTCATTGAATCAGACTAAATTGTAGTGGAGATGCGGGCCGATGGCAAACAAATTTGAGTAACAAACCGCCAATATGTAGTATTTAGATGTGGATTACTTAGACGAACTGAAGAAAAGGGGCAAAGAGTCCAGAATATATAAAGAGCATCAGCTCATAGGGCTTATGGTCGCCGAGATACTTGAAGACGAAACGCATAAATCTCTATATATAAAGCTTGCCAAGGAGCATAATAGGGATAAAATACTGAAGCTTGCAAAGTCCGTTGCGGAGAGAAAAAACGTTGATAACAAGGGTGCATATTTTATGAAATTACTCCACGAAAGAAATGAGAATACTAAAAGTAACCGACAAAAGGGATAAGGGGTTCCTGCGAAAGAAAATTGCGGATTTCGACTTCTCGAAATTCAGCCGCGACGAAACGCACAATCTTGTAAGGGAGATGCGCAAGGCAATGCACGGGGCCGACGGCATAGGACTCGCATCAAGTCAGATAGGGCTTGATGCAAAAGTATTTGTCGCAGAATTTGAAGGCAGGTTCTACGCAATATTCAATCCGGAAATAGTCAAAAAATCCAAAGCAACCAGCGTTCTTGAGCAGGGATGTCTCAGCATACCCGGAGAAACCGTTGCGGTGGAACGCCCGGACAAGATAACAGTGGTGGCATACGATAAAAACGGGAGGCGCCGCAAGTTTAAACTAACCGGGATGTTCTCTCAAATATTCCAACACGAGATAGACCACCTGCACGGTAAGCTTATAATCGATTACGAAAAATGAATTACGCTTACTTCGGAACGCCGGAATTCTCCGCAATCATATTAAGGGAATTGATAGATCGTGGTATACCTCCCCGCGTACTAATATGTAATCCCGATCGCCCAACGGGAAGAAAAAAGATTATCACTCCCCCACCGACAAAGAGAGTCGTAACCGAAAGCGGACTTCCAATAGAAATACTCCAGCCAGAGAATAAAAGCGAGCTTGCCCTTATGGGCGGTGATATTTTCTCGAAGTCGGACCTGGGTGTGGTCGCCGCATATGGGCAGATAATCCCCGTGGAAATTATAGGAGTGTCGAAGCTCGGCATCATAGGAGTGCACCCTTCACTGCTCCCGAAATACAGAGGTCCATCGCCGATAAGATCCGCAATTCTAAGCGGAGAGGAGTCAACCGGAGTAACGCTTTTCATGATGGATGACTTGGTGGACCACGGGCCGATTATAAAGAAAAGTGAATACAAAATATCAAGAGACGATACATACGAAATACTTCACGAAAAGCTCGCAAAGATGTCCCCTACTCTCCTGATTGAGGCTATAAAAAAATTCCGTGAGGGTAAAATAACACCGGAGGCGCAGGATGAATCTGCCGCAACGTACACGAAAAAAATCAAATCCGAGGATGGATATGTAAAGTATGAAGACCTTACAATTGCTCAAAGCGGAAAAGATAAGAAATTAGCCGCTGCAATATGGCGGAAAATCCGCGCGCTGAACCCTGAACCGGGGGTTTACACTCTTGTAAACAATATAAGAACCAAGCTCCTAAGCGCCGATTTAGACGGAGAAAGGCTCGTCTTAAAGAAAATACAGAAAGCCGGGAAGAACCCCGTTAACCTATAGGGATTTTATATCTCCCTGCTTTTCAGCTTAACGTCGCGGAACTCCTTCTTAATAAATTCCTCTATCTCTTCAAGGTCTTTAAGGAGGCGCTCCTCGCGGTCTTTTTCCTGCTCGGAAAGGGTCTTATTAAGCTTAGCTTTGTGTATCACTTTAAGTTCAGCGTTTATATCTTCGTGCAGTGTAATAAACCCGCTCTTTATAACGGCATCCGCTTCCCGTATCTCCTGCTGCAGCTCACCGTGCTTTCTCCTGCGATGATAGAAGTGAAAAAACACGAATCCTCCAAGAATAATCACGACCGCAAATAGAATAAATGTTGAGAGCAGGTAAAGTGTCTCGAGACTCAACCTTGAGGCACCGAGCTGGAATGCCGTCTGGCTCACGCTGATTTGCTTTTGCGGACTCGGGGGAGAAAGCTGGCTTCCGACTCTCAGCTGCGACCAAAGCAGGTAGCTGCCTCTCATAAGGGGCTCCTTTCGCGCGTAGAACCAATCCCCCCTCTTATCGGCAACGACGGAATCACTTATAACCTGACCGTCCTGAATATTTTGGATAAAGATTATAACCTCGCTGTCAGCAACATCCGTCTGCCCGCCTACATAGAATATCTGGTCATTTGATATGCTCTCAGAAATCGTTGTGATAATAGGCGGTGGAAGAGAGCTCACCTCCTGCGCATTTGATACCCTAACCCACGGCACGGCAAATATGGAAAGGGTCGCGATAAGTGCAATCGCGGCGATTTTATGCCTGGTCGCGTCATAACTCTCCTTTCTTCTCTGAAGTTCCTTAATGCGGCGCCTGATAACGGGATCGTCAAGGGCCCCGGCGATTCTACGTAAGGAAATTTCCCTGTGTTTTCTTCGTTCACGAACCCCAAGAACCAAAAGCAGAACAAGTATAAGCGCACCGGCCACTGCGATAAAAAGCCACGGAATTACGAATCTATCCATTAAGTTCAGTCCATCACTGGTGGCAGTAATTATCGGATTGATAATACTTACCCTTTTAATTGATTCGCGGAAGTTGCCGGCATTGTCATATGCCCTGACAATAACGTCGTATTTTCCCAACCCCAGCTCCACGTCCGGAATATATCTTGTATCAACCTCTATAAAGAAACCTTCTTCGTTTGCGCCGTTGAATCTTTCGGCATTTTCGATATCAAGAGGGACAATACGAAGTTCATAGTGATTGGTCCCGGATAGAACATCCGTCGTATTGAAATCAAATATCGGAAAATGGCTTGAGGTGCGAGCTTTTGGAAGAACCTTGATATTGAACTCCGCCGGCTCCGTTGAATCAATCTTTATGGAATAATGCGTTACCCCTCCCCAATTGCCTCCCCTTAACGCCTTTATATGAAAGTAATGAAATCCATCGCTTAAGTTCTTGTACGATATCTCCCTTCCCGACCCTTCGGATATGTCGTCCGGTATATCCACCGGTGTATCATTAAGGACATAACTATAACCTCCGGCGGGCGCATAGCCGTCATCCCATTGCAATACTGCCGTCCTTATCCGATACCATTCTCCTTGATTTGGGTGAGTATTGGAGGCAACGATCGGCCCCGCCGGCACCGGAAGCCCCAAGTTTATGGTTGCGCCCTGCGTTCCCGTAAGCGCATTTGTCCCGAATCCATCGTTTAGGAGAATTTTTGAGTCGCCGGAGAAAGATATATTGGCGGATCCAACGGATTTTGCACGGAAAGTAACCGTGGAAATAAGGCCATTTGAAGTATTTATGCCAGGCGAAGGAATCCCGCCCTGAAAATGTAACTCTCCGGTAAGATTATTAAAGCTTGGCGGAGCCGTCCATATCCCGATAATAGACTTGCCGACAGACGGCGAGACAACCTGCAGTTTATCCGGAGGAAATCTGAGTATCGCGTCAATTGTGTTTATAATGCGGCTGTTCGTATCAAGAAAAATAGAAACGCTAAAGACATCACCCACGACGACATTACTCGACGATGGGCTAATTGATATGGCTACACCGCTATCAATAGATTGTGCGTTTACTGCAGTTGGCCCGTACAGCGTTACAGATAGAATTAAAACAAAGCCAAAAGACAGAATTCTTCTGAATAAGCGAGGCACGATTACATTATAACACCGTCTCACCCCTTCTGTGTGAATATTTTCTCCCTTATGGGCCTTATACCGACAACGACGACTCCGATAATCACCAATAAGATAATCGCGTATATCCTAAATATACCGCGCTGAGTCTCACTTATAACTTTATCCTCCACAAAATTCCCCGCAGCATCATACGCTCTTAAGGTTATCGTTCCGAATTCGGCTGGCAGAATATATGGAGGCTCAACATCAGCAAACAACCCGTCATCAACACGAACACTGTAGTGGTCTATTCCGGACAGGTCGTCTTTTGCGGCAAATGTTACAAAGTCTTTGCCTGACGTTTCCTGGACGCCGCTACTCTCTTCAATTGCAATCCATTCCGGAGAAGTCGTGTCTATTTTAATAGTGAACCGTGCAAGATTATTCTCCCCTACCCTCTTAACGGTGAAATAGAATATGCCGTCACCGAAGTCTCTAATCTCTAAATCGCCCTGCCACTCAAGACTACCCTCCGGGTGGTCCGGGTTGTCATCCGGTACGGCAAGAGGATCCCGGCTTATTAAGTAGCTATATTCGACTCCATCCTCAAGTTTCCATCCTAAGTTAACCGTATCGTTCTTGTACCACCTCGTCTGGTCGGGATGCGTCCTTGATGAAACGCGTATTCGGTTCGGAGTATCCGGGATTACCGTTGTCTCCGCCTCGCCTACCTCAAGGGCCTCGACTTCCTTACCTAACTCGGTAAGAACCTTGGATGACTCATCGATCCCTATCGAAGTGTTCCCCGTTTCTGTAGCACGTATATTCAGGCGGCCGATTATGCCATTTCCGACGAATCCCCCCGGAGTTCCGCCCGAAAATCTGAAGGTATTATCGCTGGTCTTGTCTTTATTTATAAAAATCTGTACAAGAGAATTGGAAACGTCAATTGACTCTATAACACCGCCGCCAACAGACCCTTCAATATCTATGGCATTTACGGATTCGCCCTCGGTATCTACGCGGACTTCAACCACAAACACATCCCCGGAATATACGTCGATTTTCTCGGGATAGAAATAAATCCTCGCTGCATACGCCCTGGGGATTCCAATAAGAATAACTGCCGATATGGCTATAAGCCCCCAAAAATTAATGTATCTCATTAGTCCGTCCATTCATGCATTAATATAGAAAAGTCGTATATATCAACTATCCTGTTGTTATTTAAGTCTACACATATGTTGGTTATCTCACCAACGGAGGGATCCTTCTCCCAATAGAAAATAAGAATGGAGAAATCAATGATATTCACCCGTTCATCTATGTTAAAATCGGCGCCGGAGCAAACTATCTCGGCAATAGTAAGCTCCAGATAATTTGAGAACGCTGAAACCAGATACGGAGCGCCGTCCATCTCCGCATTTGCTCTGATTGAGATGGTCCCCTTCCCTAGGCCTTCCGTGGAAAAGGAATATTCCCACCTACCGCCGGAGTCCGCACGCACTTCAGCTGGAGAACTAACACCGGAAGACAAGTCGCTAAAAAGCCTTACTAAGCTCTCCGGAAGTACGGTGCCGAAAATACGCACGGCTTCACTGTCCTTCTGTACTCTAAATCTGTCCGCAGTAATCGTGGGGCTCAGGAAGATGTTTGAAATCTCGATATTGCTATTTGCCGCCACGCTAATCGGTATATTTGTGGTAGCGGAAACGAGTCCAAGATTATCGCGCGCCCAGATACCGAATGTTACAAATCCGGGGTCAACGGTGAGCATCTTGATAAATGTACCGTCGACGGCGGAAACCGCGGTCCCGGCCGTCGCACCATTACCAAGAAACGTTACAATCGCTCCGGGATAGGCGAACCCTCTGAACGTTACGTTCGCCGGATTCTTTACTCCCGTCCCCCCTCCTCCTCCGCCTTCTTCGCTTATGGTAATTGACACTCCAGTCGCCTCGGTTGACGAGGCTGCCTGCCCAAAGGCATCATTCACCAGCGCCATATAGACACCGGCAAAAACCACTAAAATTATAGTTCCGGTAACGAAATGTCTCACACTCATGCGCGAGGGCTTGTATCCAATCTCTTAGGAACTCCCTTAAATAATATTCTGAGAGCAAGCCTAATCCGTTTCCTACTCTTGAAAAGCAGAATCAAGAGTATAAGAAGCCCCAGAACAATTCCGCCGACTATCTTCCACGGAATAACCCAGAAAGTGGTTACTGCGGAAATCGGAGCGTTTGAAGAGCCGTAAATCGCGGTTAGTGTTGCCTCATATCTGCCAAACATAAGCCTGTTCCCCCATGGAACTTCGACTCTTCTTATAGAAGATGGAAGCACGTTTTTCTGCGGCAAATCCAGCTTTTTTACCTCCCTTCCAAACATATTTTTTACCAATATGAACCCACGTGGCTTAACATGTACGGTTCCGGTATTCTCAAACCTGCTAAGTATCGTAACGGGTCCATACTCGGAGAATTCAGGAGCGGAGAACTCCGCAATGTGCAGCCTTTCCTCAACGTCGCCGGCGACGTTAAGAAGCAAAAGTGAGCCGACTTTCTGGGTAACCCCGACGCCTCCCCCCTCTGGCGCATTTGCCGACACGGTTGCAAGAACCGAGCTATAGTGGCCTCCGGGCTCCCCGTCCAACGGTACGCTTATGCGAAATTCTACCGGGACCGTTTCATTTGCTCCAATGGTAAAAGTCTTCGGAGAAACGGTAACCCATTTCGCAAGTGAGTACGTCAAATTCTCGGGTGGATTTTCAAGGGCAACTTGCCCCTCCTCCCCCACCGCGACGAAATCTTCGACATCAATATTAACGCCTATTGAATAGTCCTCTGTATTTGTAACACGGATTATATTGGAGACTGTCTCGCCGGGATTAGCGATAAGCTCAAATGTAAGCGGTGACAGGGAAACGGCTCCGGCGCTTGGGATAAAGCCCAAGAAAGGCGCTGATACAGCGGCAATTAGCAGACAGGTTAACAAATTTCTCAGTTTCATATACAGGTAAAATTATAGGTTAAAAGCTTAATCTATGAAAGTGCCCCGTAACTTACCCGGGGCACTTTGCATGATACTTATTCCGGCAACTTTTTACGCTTACCGTCAACCTTTTGTCTTAGAAAGTCGGGGTTGCAATGTATGTTACCGTGTTACTGTAAGTTCCCGCCTCCTGTGTTCCGGAGATAGATATCCTGTACTCAATTGAGCTTGTGCTATTGTTAACAACACCGGAATTGCTCATAAAAGTCTGTGCCGTCTCGCCTCCCCCAGGCAGACAGTCCGTCGTAGTTGCGCCCATACAAGCAAATGCTTTGTAGTCGCTGTTTGAAGTTATTGAACAATCAGACCCGTCACAGCTATAGGCAAAACCGTTATTTGTAGCTGTCGCCCAAGTGTCGGTTGCCGTCTCTGAACATGTACCGTCACAAGTGCCGCTGTTTATCAGAACACCGGCGCCTGTCTTAAGGCTGGTATCCGTTTCAACCGTAACCGCATAGCCGCTCGATGCATTCGTCGATATAGCAAGGTTCTGGCAGGCATGATTGAACGTGTTTGCCGAAGAGACGGCACCGAACGGTACGGTCGTCGTAGTCGTGTCGGGCCCCGCTTCAGCTCCAAAGACGGTGTCACAATTCGCATTTGTCTCGGGCGCAATACTGAATGACAAACTTTCATCTATTGTTACAGATACCGTTACTCCCTCGATTATCGCTATAAGCATGTCCCCGCTGTCACCGAACCCACCCCCTATAGAAACCGTATAAACATCAGCAGTTCCCATCGCGGCAGACTTAGC
>CAZLBZ010000018.1:0-8352 GCA_964558045.1 uncultured Candidatus Saccharibacteria bacterium | reverse complement strand
TCCCGGATGGCACACGCGCAACAGACCTGTCCTGGCCGTGCTCTATTAAAACCTCTATCGTCTTATCCCCTCTTGAATCGGGGATTTCGTTGACTAAAACGCCGTCTATCTTCATTTACTTTCAGGGATTAAATTAACCGGCTTATTGTTTATAAATCCCTCTATATTCTCCAAGGTGGTATCCAGTATCTCCTCAAGTGCTTCCTGTGAATTAAATGCAGTGTGGGGAGTTATAAGGACGTTAGGCATTTCTATAAGGATATGGTTATACAATGCATTCCTAAGCTCTTCTTCGTGCGGGTGCGCATTCGCCAGAAATCCAAGTTCGTCTTTAACCTCACCCTCCTCCTCAAGAACATCAAGCGCTGCGCCGCCTAATATCTTCTCCTGGATTGCCTCAACGAGCGCCTCCGTCTCAATTACAGCACCACGGGATGTATTAACCAAAAGTGCGCCACGTTTTATTTCATTTATATTGCCTTTATTTATCAGATGGTGGGTTGATTCATTGTACGGCGTATGGAGGGTTATGATATCTGACTTGTTTAGCAGCTCTTCAAGCGATACGTAGTTGAAGCCTATTTCTTTCTTAAACTCCTCATCGGGATATGGGTCGGTTGCGATAATATCCATCTCAAACCCCTTAGCTATTCTTATGACTCTTTTACCTATTCTGCCAGTACCCACAACCCCTAGCGTCTTCCCGTGAAGGTCCACGCCCCTCAGGTTTTCTAGCGAGAACGAGCCCGTCTCAATTACCCTATCTATCGCATGAAATATTTCCCTTGTGAGGTTGAGCATCAGGCCGAATGTAAATTCAGCCACGGTGTACTCCCCGTAACTCGGCACATAGCTCACAAGTATGCCCCTACTATCTGCTGAAACTTTATCTATATGGTCAAAGCCCGTAGATCTTGTTGTTATAAATTTCAGGTTCCGGAAGTGACTTATCACCTTTTCGTTAATGCTTGAATCCACAAAAACGGAGATTATGTCAAAGTCGTTTTTCTCCGGTAAGCTATATTCATCTATCTTGTCCTTGCTGAAAAACAGGCCATGCGACGGGAATCTGCTTGAGATAATGTCTTTCTCCCATCCTTCCGCGCTAAAGAATCCTATTTTCATGTTCTCCTTCTTATAAGCTTTTTCTTCTCTTTCTGGTATATCCTCGGAATAGTCTTTATGACGGAATCCGGGTTTAGCGATATGCTCTCTATTCTGTTTTCAACCAAAAAGTCGCAGAAGTCGGGGAAATCACTTGGTGCCTGCCCGCAAATACCCACATATTTCTTTCTTCTCCTGCAGGCGGCTATTACCGTCGCTATTGATTTTCTTACAGAGGGGTCGTTCTCATTCGCCACACTACTTACTATCGCCGAATCGCGGTCTATTCCGAGTGTCAGTTGTGCCAAGTCATTAGACCCTATAGACATCCCGTCAAACATATCAAGAAACGCCTCAACAGAGAGAATATTCGAAGGTATCTCGCACATCACATAAACCTTTAGTGATTTGTCTTTGCTGCGGTTGAGGCCGTGCCTTGCCATAATCTGTAGAACCTTCTTACCCTCCTCCGGCGTTCTACAAAACGGTATCATCGGTATCACGTTTCTAAGGCCCATTTCTTTTCTGACTTTGTTCATCGCAATACACTCAAGGCTAAATGCGTCCCTGAAATCAACATTGTAGTACCTTGAGGCGCCCCTCCATCCTATCATCGGATTCTTTTCAATCGGTTCGTAAAGCTCCCCGCCTATAAGCTCTTTGTACTCATTCGTCTTAAAGTCCGAGAATCGGATAATTACTTTGTTGGGCCAAAATGCCGCACCTATCTTTGCGATGCCTTCGGCAAGTTCGTTTACGTAGTACTCTTTCTTGTCCGAATATCCCTTCGTCAGCTTATCAATTTCATCGACTATCAGCTTTATAGACCTGTCATTGCGCGCCCTGCTCTTCAGTTTTCTGTAATCTATGAGCGCGTTCGGGTGAACTTGAATATGAGAAGCTATTATAAACTCCAGCCTGCCAAGACCAACACCTTTAACCGGAAGGTAGTGGTTTTTAAATGCCTCGTCCGGAGAGCCAATGTTAACCATAACCTTGGTCTTCGTCTTCGGGATTTTATCCAGCTTGTGCTCAATGACTTCATATGGGATTTTGCCTTCATATACCAGGCCTATATCACCACTTGAGCAATCTACCGTTATCGTCTGGCCATTTTTTAGAATCTTAGTCGCCGCTCCGGAGCCGACTACCGCCGGTATTCCCAGCTCACGCGAGACTATTGCCGCATGGCTTGTTCTCCCTCCTTTATCGGTAACGATTGCGGAGGCAATTTTCATTATAGGTTCCCAGTCCGGGTCGGTTATCTCAGTTACAAGTATCTCTCCTCTCTTAAATTCGGTAATCCGGCTTGCGTCTTTAATTACACGAACCTTACCCGATGCCGCTTTCGTGCCGACCGCGATACCGCCAAAGAGAACTTCACCTTTCTTACTCATTCTGTACTCCTCGTACGATTTCTTCGTCCCGCCGGAGTGAATTGTCTCAGGTCTTGCCTGAACAATAAACAACTCGTTGGTCTTCCCGTCTTTTGCCCACTCGATATCCATCGGCTGTTTGTGCCCGTGTTTCTTAGAGAAGTGTTTCTCTATCTTCATACACCAGTCTGCAAGTTTAATAACCTCCTTGTCTTCAAGAGAGAATTTATCTCTTTCCTTCTCCGGTACATTAACTTGTTTAGTACCTGACTTTCCGTAAATTATCTTGCTCGCTTTTTCTCCCAGGTCCCTCGCAATAATTGGCTTAAATCCCTTCTTAAAGGTTGGTTTAAAAATGACGAACTCATCGGGTATAACCTTTCCCTGGACAATCATCTCCCCCAAACCGTATGAGCTGTTTATAACGACCACGTTATCAAAGCCCGTTTCGGTATCTATCGTAAACGCCACTCCGCTAGCTGATAAATCCGACCTGACCATTTTCTGGACACCCACCGACAGTGCCGCATCAAAATGCGAAAAACCCTTGTCTACCCTGTAAGAGATGGCCCTGTTTGTAAAAAGAGAGGCTATAGCTTTTTTAACCGATATTACCACGTCATCGGCGCCGACGACGTTCAGATACGTCTCCTGTTGTCCGGCGAAAGACGCCCCGGGAAGATCCTCGGCCGTTGCGGATGACCTTACTGCAACATCCGGGTTCTTCCGTTTATACTTCTTGCCGAGCCGGTTGTACGACTTCTTAATCTCTCTCACCAGATCCTCCGGCAGGTCAGAGTTTAGTATCAATTGGCGAACCTCGCGTCCTCTCCGCTGTAAATCTCTAATATCGTGGGTATCAAGCCCGGTCAGAATTCTTTTAACTTCTTTCTCTATGCCGGCTGTTTTTAGGAAGTGTCGATACGCCTTTGCGGTTACCGCGAAACCGTCCGGGACCTTAACGCCGACCCTTTTCAGATTCCCGTACATTTCCCCAAGGGCAGCATTTTTACCGCCGACAAGTGGGACATCTTTTATCGTCAAATCTTTGAACCAGATAATGAGTGCCTGTTTTCTATTTCCTATTCTCATCTTTGTTTACTTCTTTAACGCAATTACAAAATCGGCAACGTTACGACCAGTGTTGCCCGTCTCAACGTAATCTCCGGTTTCTGCAAAGAATGCATACGAATGGTTGTGTATCAGGTAATCCTCTATATCAAGATTAAGCTTCTCTGCGGTGCTCCTTGTCATCATATCACATATCGCTCCCGCGAAATCCGTGTTATCTCTTCCGTCGGATGTAATTGACGCAACGGTTTCTCCTTCCTTAATTGATAACAGTGCGGAAATTGCGAATTCCGTATTCCTCCCCCCTCTACCAAGATATTTT
This sequence comes from uncultured Candidatus Saccharibacteria bacterium, assembly GCA_964558045.1. Classification (GTDB taxonomy): domain Bacteria; phylum Patescibacteriota; class Minisyncoccia; order UBA6257; family Colwellbacteraceae; genus CAZLBZ01. The sequence continues at coordinate 4,479 of CAZLBZ010000018.1, read as the reverse complement.
ATCGTCACCGTAGTCTCGCCGCCATATAGAAGAACTGCTTTACTGCCTGCCGAGTGCAGCTCCTCCATAACATCTTTCGCTACGTCCCTAGCCTCTCCGGCAAGTGTAGTTGTTCGAATATCCGCGTTGTACCCCGCCGCTCTCGCCCTCTCCGCCATCGCCGCAAGGGCAACCCTACTGGAGACAACAAGTATATTTTTAACGTTCCTGAAATATATATCTTCTTTTGGCGTCTCCATAAGTGTTATATCTACAAGGCCGGATTCGTTTTTAATATCATGTTTCCTGATAACTTCTTGTGCGTCCCGAACCGTCGTTGAATCTTTTACCGTTGGTCCGGATGCGATAAATTCCAAATCGTCTCCGGGAACATCCGAAAAAATCAAAGATACAACCCTCGCAGGATAAGCGTATTTCGCAAGGTGCCCGCCTCGGGCCATTGAGAGGTGCTTCCTTATTGTATTGATGTCTTTTATATCCGCTCCTTTAGCAAAAAGGCATTGCAATATATTAGCCTCGTCAAGGCATGTCATATTCTCCGGCTGGCAAAGAAGCGTTGAGCCTCCACCCGATATTATGAAAATCACCAGGTCCTCCTCTTTTGTGGTAGATAGAAGAGTGATTATCTCTTTTGTGGCGTTTATATTCTTCTCTGAGGGAAGAGGATGATCGCCGCTTATCGTATGCATCTTCTTCAACTTACCCTCCCTAACATCAACAACAATCCCGTCATCTATCCTATCCCCAAGTATGTCTTCAAGCGCCCCCGCGGCGCTTAAAGAGCACTTTCCAACACCAATAACGAAGACGCGCTCAATTTTATCCAAAGAAAACTCCTCATTGCCGATATGAAGTGTATTTTTACTAACTTTCACCGTTCCTTTCACCACTTTTTCCGTATCAATCGCCTCCAGGCCTGCATTAAACATCTCAAGCACCAATTTTCTCTCTTCGGTTTTAGCGAGTTTTGCGAAATTTTTTACTATCACGCTCCCATTAATATTAGCACGAAAGCAAACCCGGAAGAGCTATTACTGAGAAGCATCCGGACTAAAGTTTATTCCGTAACGTATTCTCCCGCACTTTCGTCGAAAAGGAGATATTCGTCGTCGCTCTCTATCAGTTTAAATATTCTATCCGCGAGTATATTCGGACTGCCTGCTATCTTCCTTGCCTCTTCGTATTCCCTATCGGAGCGCCCAACACGCAAAAGCGGTGTGTCCGTCCTGCCCGGGCACACTATCTTCACCTGATACTTCGGCTTTGTAAGCTTTAGAACCTCTGCAAGCCCGATTACGGCTTTCTTTGTAATAGAATATATCCCAGGCTCATCCTTTGGATTCATGCCGTGTCGAGACGATATCTGGACTATCACCGCATCCGACTTGAGTTTTGGCTCCGCGCTTTTCACCAGAAGCCACGACCCCTTCACGTTTACACTAAAGAGCGCATCATAGTCATCTACCGTCGACTCGAATATAGTCCCACGGCGCATGATTCCCGCATTGTTTATAAGAACATCTATTTCTCCCTCTACCTTGGAAAGTGCAACTTTCACCTGTTTTTCATCAGTAATGTCGCACTTTAAATAATTTACCCCGTCAACGGGATTATCCGGTTCCTTTGCGTCAAGCGAATAGACTATTGCCCCGCCATCGCTCGCGCGGGTGACCAAGGCTCTGCCTATGCCGCTACTCCCGCCAGATATTGCGAAGACCTTGTCCTTGATTGGCATAACTTAAAATTAAACCACGCACTTATATGCCGCAAGTTGACTCCTATGCCAGCACATATTTAAAAACCAGCCAAAAGTGGCTGAAGCTCCCAGGCATAACAAAAATGTGGAATATATATGGTACGTTGCACTCTTAGTCTCACCCCTCTCGCACTCCATAGAGACAATTGTAACACTCTTATAATCAACTCGTCCCCTAAAAGACGAAGAAGGCTGAAACAAACACGAGTGTGGCAAATCCTAGCACAAACCACCCGAATTGAATTTTCTCTGCAACGCGCAGAAATAAATGAATAGTTGCAATTCCAAAAACAAAAGACGCCGCAAGGCTGATTAGGTTTGCTGAAGAAAAAGAAAATTTATCCAAATTTAAAAGTATGTTTCCGCCAAGAACTATCGGCAGGCTTAAAATAAAACTAAGGCGCAGTGAAACGGTATCTTGGAACTTCCTCATTAACAGAGCGGATACCGTAAGACCGGACCTTGAGAGTCCGGGAAACACAGCAAGTCCCTGTGATACTCCTACTATAATCCCGTCTGTAAACTTTATGTCCTCGTAATTTTTCTCTCCGCCCCTCCCCCGCGCAATCTGTATGAATCCCGTAACCAAAAGGAGAAGGCCTAAAATGATTATCGCGGTGCGTCCCGCGACTATCAGCTGGTCCTCCACGCCCTCTATTAAGTGGAGAATTATAAACCCGAGCAGCCCGCTTATTGCAGTCGCAATAATATAGAAATTCAGTATTCTTTTTCTGACAGAATCAGCTTTTTTATACCTAAATAAGTCTCTCAACAGAGAGAAAACTTCTTTTCTAAAATATATAAGCGCGGCAAGGAATGTTCCGAGGTGAAGAAATAGCGCTAAGCGGATTGTCTCACCAATCGTGAAGCTACCCCCAATATTTGCTTTTAAAAACAGGATGAGGCCCTCCGAGCTTATGGGAAGCCACTCTGCAATTCCCTGAGCGGCACCTAACATAATCTCTTCTATCATACGGAGTCTATATTAACACACGGGTATTAGAAGTCGTATCGCTACACAGTCTCTCGTAAGTTTATTTTACAAGCAAATACATTATCACCGTGTTGCCAATCGCTATCACTGCGAATATTTTGCTTGCCAATATAAGTTGCCCGGTGAAAAAATATGTGATCAGAAATCCCCAAGTTAGTGTTGCAAGTCTAACCGCAAGGAATCTTTTGTTTATAAATTTCATTTTCCAATTGTACTACATCAACGAATAATTGTTTTTGCGGAAATTATAGTTATTAACAGTGTTTTTGTTTTCACATAGGAATAAAATTAACAGTAAGGTTAATAAAGTTGCTTGGTCGACAACTTTATTCAAAAACATTTATATAAAAACATAAATGCCAGCCAAGAAGAAGGCTCCTGCAAAAAGGAAGCCTGCAAAAAGGAAGCCTGCGAAGAGGAAGACGGCAGCGAAGAAGAAGCCGGCCAAAAGGAAAGCTCCTGCTAAGAGGAAGGCTCCTGCTAAGAGGAAAACCGCAAAGCGGAAGACCTCTAAGAGAAAATAGATTCGCATACTTCTAAAAGAACGAGTCCGAATGTCGGGCTCGTTCTTATTAGGCTTAGTGATTAGAGGAGGGTGTTTTTATATCCGTTACTTTTATGTACTTATCGACTTCCCTTATAGGAAGGACCCACTTTTTCATAAGAAAACCCTGTCGCAACACGGCACTTTATTGATGTATAAGCGTAGAATGCTCTAAATTACTGTGCCAACATTGCTACCTCCACGCCAAGGAAGTACGGCCACACAATCAGCGCAAGGGCGCCTTTCCAAAACGCGAGATGCAGGAAACCAATGGTAAAAAGCCATCCTGCTAGCCACAGGCAGCCTCCTCCGGCAGCTCCACAGCCCCCGACTTTATCTTTGCATTTCATAACTGAAATTATAGCATAGCGGTCTATCGTTAAAACTTAACAATGTTGAGGCCATTATAATACACACCGCAGGAGAGGCGGTTTTCTTATCCCAAGCCACATCAAAAAAGGGGTGTTATTAGGGCCTATACCCAAACAGGTCAGATAAATGAGGAAGTAGAATTACAATTCCCACAACAACCGCTCCAAGAGCAACAATTAAAACGGCAGCGGCAGAAATATCCTTAATTGATTTTACTTCTGGGCGATAATCGGGCTGGACCACGTCTAAAAATCTTTCAATCTGGGAATTAATCAACTCAAGGCTTAAAACCATTGCAATGGCTATAGTTAAAACGGATTTTTCTAGGGGGCTTAGTTTGAGAACAAACATCAGAAGAATGACTATCAACCCTATGAAAATCTGAATTCGAAAACTTTGTTCTTTTTTGAATGCGATTCCAAGACCCGAAATCGCAGTCCTTAAACTAGTAAAGAATTTTTTGAAATCAATCATACCTATACCTCAAATCCTATCACACCATACTGTCTAATAGCAGGGTCAGTTATACAAAGGTATTATAACGATTCTGAGAGATGGAGATTATATGAATTGGCTTAAAAAGGGGTTGGTTTTGGTGGGGGGTGGTGGAGGACGCTAGAACCTACTTAATAGGAGGAAGTTCGGTCGGATTAACATAGGTCGCCTCAACATCTTGAGTAAACTTTAGAAGCTCTTCTTCGCTCATAATCTCTATGCTCAACTCATCAGCAACAGCTCTTATCTTCTTCTCTGCTTCTTTCTCGTGTTCCTTGGAATTAATTAGTACCTCAAGCTCTGCGTGGTAACCCCATG
>CAZLBZ010000017.1:2716-8473 GCA_964558045.1 uncultured Candidatus Saccharibacteria bacterium | reverse complement strand
TTTTCTGGCGACCCGCGCCCACAGCGTTGTTAAATTTCTCGCTCACCATGTGTTTTTCAACGTCGCTGAGACGCCGCTTCCTTCCTCCGGTATGCGGTTCTAGAACTTTATTAATCTTCATCGCGAAGGAATCCAGGTGTTTCCTAGTTCCCCTGAGCTTGCCGACATCGCCGTCGTATTCATCAAGGACTTTCGAGAATTGTATCTCGACTTCGGTGATTGACTCTTTCATAATCTTCTTCATGTCGCTCATGACGCTATGAATGTACTCTTCGGCCTTGCCAGAGAACACCATGGCCAGAGAGATGTGCGGACCGTCGGCTATGAGAATGATAAAGCCTTTGACGTCCATGCGGCTGAAATCTGACACTTCTCCGCTGGCAAATGAGTTGTTGATGAAGTCCAGAATCGCCTGGAACATCCCGCCGATGAGGTCCGGGTCTATCAAATCCTGGTCGCGCCATGTCCGTCGTTGAATAAGGGTTCCGGTGCTCCGATGAATCAGATAAATGTCCTCTATTTCCAGTTCGAGTTCTTCTTCCTCCGCCATTGATGCGGTTACCGGCGGTGGTGCGGTTATTCTTAACTTCGACGACCCGGCGGTGAGCCATATGGGAGAGGACTCCATACATAAAATAATAACTTTCGGGTTTAATGAAGGCGCAGATATTAGGATTACCAATTTCAGAAATAGGAGCGATGACGGCAAACCATTAGGAGTGTCTTTTAAACTTGAGACGATGGAGCACTCTGTACCCGTCAGGATAGACGGTGTTTTCGGCAAGTCGCAGGCATATGCCGCAGCCGTTGCCGCGGCCGTTGCCTCGGTTGAGAAGATAAATCTCGTTACCGCGGCGGAGGCACTTGCGCTCTACAAGGGCGAGAAGGGAAGAATGCGGCTTATTCCGGGAATAAAGCGAAGCTACATACTTGATGATACCTACAACGCGTCGCCGGCGTCTTCGCGCGCCGCGCTGGATGTGCTTGAAGACCTTGAGGCGCAAAGGAAAATAGCCGTACTCGGCGATATGCTTGAACTCGGGAAATATACGGAGAGCGCACATCGGGAACTTGGCAGGCATGCCGCAAGTATGGTGGACAAGCTTGTTACGGTTGGCGCCAGGTCAATATTTACAGCCGAGGGCGCGAAGGAATCGGGGCTTCCAAAAGAGGACATATTAAGCTTTGACACCTCCGATGAGGCAAAAATTGAGGTCCAGAAGCTTATAGAGAAAGGAGACTTGGTACTCGTTAAGGGCTCACAGGGGATAAGGATGGAAAGGGTAGTTCTTGAGATAATGGCAGAGCCACAGAAGGCAAAAGACCTGCTCGTTCGCCAGTACGGCAAGTGGTTATTGAAATAAGGGTTTTATAAACCGGAAAAGGGTATGTGGAAATGAAAGCGAGCCGCGAAGCGGATCTCGCTTTCGCGGCTCAGTTATCTGACGTAGAGGGTTTCGTACCACAGCTCTTCGCCGAGCTCCAGTATTGTGAACCCCCCCGCAAGACCTTTGCCAAGTTTCCTGCAAGTGGAGGGGACTACCCGCAGGTTCATGGTCTTTGCCGGGTAGTGAAGGCGGTACACCTTCTCAAGTGCCCTCACGTGGACGTGCCCTGTTAGGGTCAGAGCAATACGGTTGGCGTATTTTCTGACGCCTGGGTACACCCATTTGACGAATGCCGCTGGGTCGTGTCCGGCGAGTATCACACTGCCCGGCTCTGCTTCCTTCAAAACTTCCCGAAGGCCGCTGAACTGGGTTTCAGCCAGCTCAATCAGCTCCTTGTGAAGCTCCAGTGCGGAATGTCCTCTGTGCAACGCTCGAATGATCTCGGTGTTTATAACCGCGATCCTCCATCTGTCGAGCTCGATTACCTGCAGGTTCTCTCCGACATTGTTCCTGCAGTTTGCAATTGCCAACCTGTTGATACCAGCCCCTTCTACGGGAGACATCCTCACCAGGCGCAGCAATAGCCTCTTCAGGCCGACTGCGTGGTTGTATCCGGCCTCGTGGTTTCCCACGGCGCTCGTGAAGGGAACCCCGGGGAAGTAGTGACCAACAACCCGCATGAAATCTCTGTACTCCCGAACCGCCCTGTTGTTACAGAGCCCTCTCTCGCCTACTCCAGGGACGTTGTCGCCGAGGGAGAGGACCTGATCGTACGGCCCAAACTTCTTGGCAGTAAGCATAACCGCTTCAAAGTCCAGCCTGGTTATCCAGTCCCAGCACTTGAGGGAAATCTCGTTGAGCCCTCTTCTGTGCGGCCACCATCTCTTCTCATTGATGGCGGAGTTTAGCGACCAATGGGGATCAGAGAAAACCAAGATGCGCTTCACGTAACACCTCCTTCCTTGTCAGTCTTTGGTTACTATTTTAAGTTTCAACTCCAATAGGCGTTCAGGGTACAATAAATTTGGCTATAGGTCAATTATGCTTTATAGGCATCTATCCTCTCCAAACAAGTAAGGAATAAGTACCGATTGCAAACAGTGGATTCTTTCTGTAATCTATTACACGTTAAGTCTTGTCTTAAGCTAAATTAGCGGCCCCATCGTCTAGCGGCTAGGACGTCGCCCTCTCACGGCGAAAACGGGAGTTCGATTCTCCCTGGGGTCACATAATTAAACAGTGGGATTACTAATTTGCTAAACTATAAATATGATTACGGATGCTATAAGAGAATTCCCGAAGCAGTTTAAATACGAACCGGAAATAAAGAATGCGGATAAGCTTACCTCGCACAACTCGTATGTAATCGCCGGAATGGGAGGCTCGGGACTGGTTGCCGGAATACTGCGTGCCTTAAAACCAGAGCTTGATATAGCGGCACATCACGAGTACGGTCTGCCGACATTTATAGACGACGGAGAGAGACGACTTTTGATAGCGGTGTCGTATTCGGGCAATACGGAGGAGACGGTTGATTTTCTTGAGAGCGCCTTGAAGAAGAATCTTCCGGTTGCTGCGATCTCGACCGGCGGAGAGCTTATAAAAATCGCGGATAAAAACGGAATCCCGTATATCCTGCTTCCGGACGAGGGGATACAGCCGCGAATGGGATTGGGATATATGCTAAGGGCGGCTCTGAAGCTGATTTCCGAAGAAAAGCTTTTTGAAGAGACCGGAAAACTTGCCGAGGCCCTGAAGCCGGAGGAGTACGAATCCCGGGGCAGGGAACTTGCCGGAAAGCTCGGCGGGTGTGTTCCGATTATATACAGCTCGCGCAGGAACCAGACCGTCGCATACAACTGGAAGATAAAGTTCAATGAGACCGCAAAGATACCCGCTTTCTACAACGTATTTCCCGAACTGAACCACAATGAGATGAACGGATTCGACATTAACGATGAAACCAGGGATTTGTTTCCCAACGCGCGCGTCTTAATCCTTAAAGACGATGAAGACCATAAGCGAATATTAAGGCGCATGGACGTACTTGAGGGCATCTACAAAAAGCGGGGCATAGCGGTTGACGTTATTGAGATAGAGGGCGGAGACAGGATGGAGAAGATATTTAACACACTTATTCTCGCGGATTGGGCGGCGTATCATTTAGCCCTGCATTATAAGAATGAACCGGAGCAGGTGCCAATGGTTGAGGAGTTTAAGAACCTGATTAAATGATAAAAGACAGAACAATTCTGATACTCTTTGGCGCGAGTCTCCTGCTTCTTGTAATCTCGGCAGTCGTCGGGTTTACGGGCCTGCCGCAGGAGGCTGGTGGGCCGCTTATAATAAGGTTTGATACATCCGGAGATCAGGTTACTCTCCTCGGAGGCGTGGGAATATTCTTCGGTCTACTCGGCGTTGCCGCGGCGATAGCCGCGGTAAACTTCGTTCTCGCCCTTGAGATGTACGGCAAGGAGCGCTTTCTTTCATACATCCTAGCGTCGGGAACGCTTATAATAACTGTGGTTTTCCTCATCGTTGCCTACACGATTACTGCCGCAAATTAGCTTTGACACCCGCATTATTTGATACTATTATATTCCGAGTGCGTTGCCGTACGCTTTTGGCGGCGCGCCGAAGATAAAAATGTTTGCGATAATCGAGACCGGAGGAAAACAATATAAAGTTTCCCCGGGAAGCAAAATTAAAGTGGAGAAGATAGACGCCGAGAAAGGCGGTAATTTTGTTTTTGACAAAGTCCTGCTTATAAGCGACGACAAGAACGTCGAGATAGGTGAGCCATACATAAAAGGAGTAAAAGTGGAGGCAAAGGTGCTTGGGGAGGGGAGAAGCAAAAAGATAATCGTATTCCGATATCACTCAAAAACCAGATACAGAAAGAAAAAGGGCCACAGGCAGCCTTTCAGTGAATTCGAAATTCTCAAGGTAAACCGCTCAAAATAAGAGCGGTTTATTTATACACAATTGTCCAATACACGCCGGAGCGATTATATTTAATTTAGAACTTTCTTTTTGAACTTGGGAGGCGAGAGGTGAACTACACAGAAAGCTGGGCATCCACATTCCCCGAACCCGTCGCGCCGCGCCTGTGGCTCGACTCCGGTGAGTGGAATCCGGCGGCCGACCCGCACTGCAATAACTGCCTAATGGGCGTGCCGCACATCGTTCACGACAGAAAGGCGTTCAACGCCACCGTGGCGTTTAATGGCGAGGAAAGGGAAGGAGCCGCTCAAGAGCACTAAGGCCACGCATCCAGCGTGGCCTGCTATTTTCAATAGATGACCGATGAGCCGCGCGGGTGCTATAATCCGAATAGGATGCTTAAGCTACACAATACCCTCTCCCGAAGAAAAGACGCATTTAAGCCCATTAAAAAGAGCGTTGTGCGGCTGTATACGTGTGGACCGACGGTGTACGACCGCGCGCATATAGGGAACTTGAGAACATACATATTTGAGGATATCTTGCGGCGCACTCTTAAATACGACGGGTATCGCGTGAAGCAGATAATGAACATAACCGACGTCGAGGATAAAATTATAAAACGATTCAAGAGAGAGAAGAAAAAGGACATACACGAGATTACGAAGCCATACACGAAAGCGTTCTTTGAGGATATCGGGAAACTGAATATAGAAAAAGCGGAGGGATACCCGACGGTAACCGGCAACATAAGGGAAATAATAAGACTTATAAGGAGGCTTGAGAAAAGAGGCTTTGCGTACAGAGGCAGAGACGGTTCCATATATTTCGATATTTCAAAGTTTAAGGATTACGGCAGGCTTGCGCGCATAAAGAAAGTAAACCTGAAGTCCGGAGTGCGCGTCTCCGCCGACGAGTATGAGAAAGGAGACATCGGAGACTTCGTTCTTTGGAAGAAAAAGAAGAAAGGAGAGCCCTCGTGGAAAAGCCCGTTCGGCGAAGGAAGACCTGGATGGCACATTGAGTGCTCCGCGATAGGAATGAAACATCTCGGGGGAAGCTTTGATATTCATACCGGCGGGGTTGATAACATTTTTCCTCACCACGACAACGAGATAGCGCAATCAGAAGGAGCGACGGGAGAGAAATTCGTGAATTACTGGGTTCATGGAGAGCACCTCATTGTCGACGGAAGGAAGATGTCAAAGTCGCTTAAAAATTTCTATACGCTTGAAGACTTGGAGGATAAAGGGTTTAACCCGATAAGCTTCAGGTATCTAATGCTAACCGCCCACTATCGTTCCAAGCTTAATTTTACCTGGAGGGCGATGGAATCCGCGAGCAGAGCCCTAAACAACATTTATCGCGAGATGGCGTATATAAACATAATTATGAAGGGAGATAAGGAGAAGAGGGGTGTACGGAA
>CAZLBZ010000017.1:0-2706 GCA_964558045.1 uncultured Candidatus Saccharibacteria bacterium | reverse complement strand
GTCATTCATGGAAGCGCTAAACGACGACCTCAATACTCCGAAGGCGCTGTCTGTCATGTGGAGCGTCGTGCGCGACAAAGGTTTATCTGCAGGGATTAAGAAGGAGCTTCTTATGAAGTTCGATAAAGTCTTGGGCCTTAACCTGAAGGTCGCGGAGAGTTTCCTTAATATTCCGGAGAAGATAGACCAGCTTGTGCACCACAGGGAGAATTTAAGAAGTCATAAACAATTTATTCAGGCGGACGCTTTGAGAAAAAGAGTCGAGGACTTAGGGTATACAATAGAAGACACGGAAAAAGGACCCTTCGTATGGCCAAAGCGGATGTAAGAATACCACCACAGGACTTAGAGGCGGAGCAGTCGGTGCTCGGTGCTCTTATGATAGACAAGGACGCGATAAGTCTTGTCGCGGACCTGCTCGTCTCAAGCGACTTTTACAAGAAGTCGCATGAGATTATCTTTGACGCGATTATGGACCTGTGGGACAAGCGCCAGCCCATTGACGTTTTGAGCGTTACGGCCGAGCTCAAAAACAAAAACAAGCTGAAAGAGGTCGGCGGCTCAAGCTACCTTACGGAGCTTGTAAATCTGGTTCCGACGGCATCGCACGTAGAACACTACGCGAGAATCGTAAAAGAAAAGGGGATACTAAGGGACCTGATAACGGCCTCCGCCCAGATAACGGAGAACGTATTCGAATACCCGGAAGACCTTGATGACTTACTTGATGACGTTGAGCAGAAGATTTTTGCGATTTCCCAGAAATCACTTATAAGGCACTTCGCACCGATAAAGGAAGACTTGAAGGAGGCGTATGACAGGCTTGAGAAGCTTCACGAGGGCGAGGGAGTACGGCTCAGGGGTGTGCCCACGGGATTCCCGGGAATAGATAATCTGCTATCCGGTCTGCAAAAGTCAGAGTTTATAATCGTCGGAGCTCGTCCGTCTTTCGGTAAGACGTCGTTTGTTTTGGACATTGCGCGCCACGTTGCGGTAGACGAGGGCAAGCCGGTTGGGTTTTTCTCCCTTGAGATGAGCAGGGAACAGGTGGTTGACCGCCTTATAGCGGCAGAGGCGCAGGTTGACCTGTGGAAGCTGAGAAGCGGAAGACTGAACAGCGAAACGGATTTCGGAATGATTCAGGCTTCGTTTGATAAGCTAAGCAAGTCGCCGATTTTCATAGACGACACGCCATCTCCTAACATCGTCCAGTTAAGGTCAATGGCCAGACGCCTGCAAACCGAGCAGGGAGAGCTCGCACTTATAGTTATAGATTACCTTCAGCTCATTCAGCCGCGCCATTCAAGGGATAATGTTGTCCAGCAGGTAACGGAGATTTCACGCGGTATAAAGGGTCTTGCAAGAGAACTTAACGTACCGGTGCTTACCGTCTCCCAGCTTTCCCGCGCGGTGGACCAGAGAGAGAACAAGCTTCCGAGGCTTTCAGACCTTAGGGAATCGGGCTCCATAGAGCAGGATGCGGATGTCGTTATGTTTATACATCCAAAGGATGCGGGTAGGACGGATATTCCGCCGGAAGATGAAAACGTAACGGAGATAATAATCGCCAAGCACAGAAACGGTCCGCAGGGAATGGTTCGCCTGTTCTTCGACAAGCAAAAGGCGAGCTTCCAGAACATAGACGAAAGACATACATCTTATGAAGATGCCGAAATCGATCAATCGATTCGTTGAGATTTTTTCCAGACTACCGGGAATAGGGCCTCGACAAGCAATTAGACTTGCATTCTATTTTATCCGCCAGGGAGTTGGCTTTCAGGACGAGGCGTCAAAAGTTATAGCTGATTTTAAGAAGATAAAGATTTGCAAGCAGTGTTTCTATATACACGAGTCGGAAAGCGGCTTGTGCGAATTCTGCGAGGATAAAAAGAGAAACATGGGAATTATCGCCGTCGTTGAGAAGGAAACGGACGTGATGTCGATTGAGAATACAGGCAAATTCAGGGGAAGGTATCTGATACTTGGAGATTTGAGGAGAGCGGGCGTGCTGGAGACAGACCAGAAGTTAAGGCTGAAAAGCCTTGAGAGCTGGATTAAAAAAGAGCTTGGAGGAAAGGCGGAAGAGATAATAATCGCCACTAACCCGACTCTTGAGGGAGAAATAATCGCGGGAATAATAACGCAGGAGCTGAAGCCCTTTGCCAAGAAAATTACGCGGCTTGGGAGGGGCATTCCTACGGGCGGAGAGATTGAATTTGCCGACGAGGAGACACTCGGAAGTGCGATAGAGGGGAGGAGATAATGACTCACATAGCGGTGAGAGCTTAGGGGGTGTAAAATAAAAATATCTCAGGCCGGGCTTCGAGGCCTTGCGCCTCGGGGATTTGAGATTGATAAAGCCGAATCGCTAAGATACCGGCCCGGATTCGGTAGCACGTTGAAGTGGAGCCCCCCGACCCCTCGGATTGCGAAAGCAGCTTAGCGGTTGTATGGCATGGCCTCATACGCTGGCATTGATGCAAAGTCACGCCTGTCTGCATCAAAAAACACTGCATCAGGCGGTGTCGCCGGTAGGAATTGGTTATAGCCATACTATTCCCTCGGGCGGGGGCTACCACTTAAAACCCCGCGGCAACGCGGGGTCTCTTCTTTTTAAAATCTTGACACAGCAAATTCAATTCATTACTTTTGGTAATGCTAATAGGACTAATGGTAAAGAAAGAAAAGGAATCAAAGACTGGAGAT
>CAZLBZ010000016.1:0-8530 GCA_964558045.1 uncultured Candidatus Saccharibacteria bacterium | reverse complement strand
AATTAGTTAGTATACGCGACGCCCGCAGGGAACCAAACCCCATAAAAAGCAGACGGAATACGGATATATCGGATTCTCTTAAGAATTTTTCTGCGCTTTCAAGGGGGAAGAATAATGTGACCGTTGGAGGGCGCGTTATGTCGATGCGCGATCAGGGAGGTGTCGCGTTTTTGGACGTTTACGACGGCACGGGAACCATACAGACCGTCGCAATGAAAAAGGGCACGAACCACTTCAGTTTTTGGAAAGAAAATCTTGATATAGGGGATTTTATAGAAATACGCGGCAAGCTTTTCAAAACAAAGAGAGGGCAAAAGAGCATAAGCGCGGATAGTATGCGGATGCTTTCCAAGAGTATCCGTCCCGTCCCGGCAAAATGGTACGGGCTGAAGGACGAGGAGGAGAGACTGAGAAAGCGCTACCTTGATATGTTTCTTGATGCAGATACAAAAGCCGTAATTGAGAAACGCTCGGAGGTTATTATGAGGATAAGGAAGTTCTTGTGGGAGAATGGGTTTATGGAAGTTGAAACACCCGTTCTCCAGCCGATTCCCGGAGGCGCGCTGGCCCGCCCGTTTGTTACTCACCACAACGCACTGGGGAGTGATTTCTATCTTCGTATAGCGCCGGAGCTGTACTTGAAGAAACTCCTTGTAGGTGGATTTAATAAGGTTTTTGAGATAGGCCGGGTTTTCAGAAACGAGGGGATAGATAGGGACCATAATCCCGAGTTTACGATGCTGGAGCTCTACTGGGCTTATCAGGATGCCAGGGGATTGGTTACATTTGTTAAGAAAGTTCTCAAGCCGTTTGTCGGGGGTATCTGGCGGGAGATTTCATACATCAAGGCTATAGAAAAGTATGGCGGCAGGAAAGTGGATATAACCAAGGTGAAGAGCAGTAAGCTTGATGAGCTTTTCAAAAAGACCGTGAGGCCGAAACTTATAAAGCCCACAATTGTATATGATATTCCGAAATCGCTATCTCCGCTTTCGAAGTCCAAAGAAGATAATCCGTTTATAACCGACAGGTTCCAGTTAATAATCGACGGGATGGAAATTGTAAACGGGTTCTCCGAGTTGAATGACCCGATAGACCAAAGGGAAAGAATGGAAGAGCAAGAAAAGCTTTACAGGGCCGGGGACGAAGAAGCAAGCCGCCTTGATGAGGATTTTCTTGAGGCCATTGAGTATGGAATGCCGCCTGCTGCCGGTGTCGGCATAGGGATAGACAGGCTTGTAGCCGTATATTCCGGAAAGAAATCGATAAAAGATGTTATTATATTCCCGACACTGCGTTCAAAGAGGCGTACGCGGAAGACACCTGCGAAGAAATGATAGACATCAACCTTGTGAGGAAGAACCCCGAGGCGGTAAAAATCGGGATGAAAAACAGGGGAATGGACCCCGGTGTCGTTGATAACTTTCTTGCCGTAGATGAGAAGTGGAGAGAAGTCACAACCAATGCGGAGGCATTGAGGGCTGACAAGAAGAAGCTTGGCAAAGGCGACAGGAGCGATGCAAAGAAGATCAAGGACGGGGAGAAGAAACTTAACGAGGATATCAAAAAGTTTGAGAAGACCCGTGCGGAGTTGCTGGAAAAAATCCCGAACGTACCGGAGGATAGAGTTCCCGTTGGAGCGGACGAGAGCAGTAATGTCGAGTTGAGGAAGTGGGGAGACCCGACGAAGTTCAACTTTGATTTTAAGAACCATGCGGATGTCGCCGGCGGGATGATAGACAAGGAGAGAGCGGCAAATGTTTCGGGCAGTAGATTCAGCTATATATTCGGAGATTTGGTGCTTCTTGAGTTCGCGGTAGTCAAATATGTCATAGAAAAGCTTGCTCCGCACGGCTTCTTGCCGGTTCTTCCTCCGGCTCTCATTAAGTCGGAGCAGATGAAAGACATGGGAAAGACGAAATTTATAGAGGATGGAGACGCATACTACATACCGGAGGACGATTTATATCTTGTCGGGACCGCGGAGGACACGATAGGGCCGATTCATATGAATGAGATTATTCCCGCGGAAAGACTTCCGGTGCGGTATGTTGGATTCTCCACGGCGTTTAGAAGGGAGGCGGGTGCTTACGGGAAAGACATGAAGGGTATATTCAGGCTTCACCAATTCGATAAGGTGGAAATGTTTTCTTTTACCAGACCTGAGGATTCGGTTGCGGAGAACGACTTTCTACTCGAAAGGCAGGAAGAAATCGTCAAAGGGCTGGACCTGCCATACAGGATAGTGCATATCTGTACCGGCGACATGGGGTTTACCGCCACTAACCAGTATGATGTTGAGATATGGCTGCCGAGTGAAAATAAGTACAGGGAGTCTCACTCGTGCTCAAACACCACTGATTTTCAGGCGCGCGGACTCAACGTTAAGTATCGCCGCAAAGACGGAAAATCTGAGTTTGTGCATATGCTTAACGCAACCGGCGCCGCGATGAGGATACTCGCTTATATTCTTGAGAACAACCAGACCAAAGAAGGCGCGGTAAAAGTGCCGAAGGCGTTACGAGATTATGTTGGTAAGTCAGAAATCACAGCGCCTAAGGAAAGTTAAGATTGTAGTTTTCTCGCTGATAGTCATTCTCCTCGTCGCAGGAGGCATTTATATTTTTTGGTTTACGGAATTGCCCGATATCAAAGATATATCGGTTGAAGGGGCGGTTCTTACAGATGTAAGTTCGTTGAATGATTCCGTGGGTGAGAACATTCTGCTATGGGATGCACCTTCATACCTTGCAGACTTGCCTCAGATAAAGTCCGTTGATGTTGATAAAAATTTCATAAAGAGAAGCGTATCCGTTAAAGTCAGCGAGCGTGATAAGGATGTAATATGGTGTCTTGAGAAAAAATCCGAATGCTTCTGGATAGATGAGAGCGGAGTTGTTTTCACGGGAGCGTCAAACCCAACGGGCTCTTTGATAGTAAAAGTCGTGCGGGACTATACGGAACGTAGTCTTTCTTTGGGTGATACAGTTTTACCGGAAGACCTGCTGGTTAATCTAAGGAAAATATTCTCGCTGGTGGGGGATTTGAATTTGTCCGTTGACGAAGTGAGAATAGACGACCTCAAATTCAAGGAAGCCACTGCGGTTGTGGTATCCGGCCCGGAAATATACTTTAGCCTTACTTTCGACCCGAGTTTCGGGCAGGGAGTTCTTGATTCGCTTTCAAGTTCCTCCGACTGGGGAGTAATAAGATACGTTGATTTAAGAGTGGAGAACAGGGCGTACTACTCCCTCTAATCGAGTTTATAGATGAATATCGAAGTTCCCGCCTTGGCATAGGGTTCTTGCGGATTTTGAATCCAACGGAACTCGTCCTCAGCTCTCCTCTCAAACCCCTCTGCTTTTGGCGCAGTTGAGCCCTGAATTGTGTTAACCGATACCGCAATCCACCTTATCCCGCTCTCGAGCGGGTTTCCCTTTGCGGAATTCCAGCCTTCAACCTTATTGCCTATGTAGTATTCGGGGCTCCCCGCGCCAAAATAATCGATTGCGATTTTTTCTATGTTATTGTCGTTTACGAAATTGGCGAGGCGCTTTAAGTCTTGCCCCCAGTCATAGTTGGAATCCGTTGCTATCTTCCATCCATTGTTCGTTCCTATAAACTCGTTGAAATACGAGAGGTAGAAAGGATAAGCGACTGCGGTTGAGACAGCAAACCAAACAAGCATTACCGAGATAAAACCGAGCTTTATTTTCTTGTTTAGATGTCCGCTTTGAGTCCACTTCTTTAATGAAGAAGTCATCAGTATGTAGGTTAGCGGCATTATCGGCAGCAGGTGACGGATACCGATATTGAGAGGACTACTTATGCTCCACGCGGCGTAAATCAAGGTGAAAAGCAGTATTGAGAATTCAGCGAGATGAGTACCAAGGTAATTCGTGAAGCTTGTTTTCTTCTTAACTATGGAACTTATTATGTTGTAAAGTCCGTATAGCAACCCTACTGCAATGAGTATAAGGATAGAGAGGGATTCTTTGAGTACGTATAGGGTTGGGAAATACAGCCTACTGCCGGATGCCGATACCCTCCCTAAGAAGTAGGCCGTGTTACCGCCGGCGGAGCGCTGTATTACCATAAGCACTCCGAGCATATACTCTGCGTAAGGCCTTAATACCGGCTTATTTGACGCCCAGATGTTGAATTCTGCAATGCAGCGCATCGGATTGCATATTTCCCCTTCCGGTGTGGGACCGCCGGCGAAAGACGAAAGTATAAACTCCGTGTCGGTGTATTGCCTCCCCGGCGGGTAATTGAACGTTGTAAGAAAGTAGAACGGATACAGAACAAGAAACCCTATTAGGAATATCATTGAAACGTACCCGAGATGCCTCAGTCCTCTTATAATAAAGTGTTTTATTTTATTGCCCTGGATGCCATCTCTGGTTTCGTATATCTCAATAAGCCACTTGATAAATACTATCAAAAGGAACAGAGGGACAAGAAGCACGGTTGAGAACTTCATAAGCATTGCAACGCCAAACGCTATACCCGCCCATATAAGGTGTTTTCTTGAAGGGCTGTTTATGTACTTGACGAAGTAATATATGGCCACAAGCGTTCCGAGCGCGGCGCCTATATCGGTCGTTACATAGTGTCCATGCGCGAGTATTGTGGGAGAGAAGGCCGTAACTGCGGTTGGAAGCAGAGCCCACTTTTCTCCGAATAGCTCCCTCGACCATATATACACAAAGGCAATAAGTATCAGCGTGAGAATCATCGGACCTACACGTGACAGCTGGATTATCTGGTCGGCATCGTTTCCGGATTGATACAGGAACAATGAGCCCATTTTCCATTGGCCATTTACGTCGCTTGTCCAGGCAGTACTGTCGGTAGGGAAATTGGGATTCAAAAACAAGAGCGGGAGTGCCGAAAACATCTTTACGAGCGGCGGATGTTCCGGATTTAATCTGTAATCAAGGTACTTTACATAGCCGTATCCCGAAGGAATATGTGCCAGTTCATCCGTTGTTCCGGATTCCTGCAGTGATACGGAGACCATAACAACAAGAGAGGCGAGTATAATCACCGCCACTATACCTTTAAGTTTATTGCTCATACAATTAATTATAACAAAATGAAAAAGCTGCACTGGACAAAGCACGCAGAGATGAAGATGAGGTATTACAAGCTTCCCCCTTCACGAGTTAAGCGCGTCATAAGGGCTCCCTACAGGATTGAAGGGGGCATAGCGGAAAACACCATTGCAGTTATGCAGCCGTATGGGAACAAGAAAGACAAGGAAATATGGGCGATGGTTGCCGATACTAGAGATAAGCGGAAGATAATTTCGGCGTGGAGATATCCGGCGCGAACCAAGCCCGGGGAACCGCTGCCCGAAGAAATATTGAAAGAATTTCGCGAAGCACTTTAAGGCGGAACTATGAGAAGAGCCTTAGGTGGGAAATTCTTTGAGAGACCGGCGACGGAAGTTGCACCGGATATCCTCGGTAAATTCTTGGTGCGGAGAGTAAACGGCCTGGAAAATGCATTAATTATTACCGAGGTTGAGGCATACGAGGGGACCGGAGACAGGGCTTCCCATGCCCACCGCGGAGTTACGGAGAGGAATAAAATAATGTTCGGCCCTCCCGGGGTTTGGTATGTGTATTTTGTTTATGGTATGCACTGGATGCTGAATATTGTTACGGGCACCGATGGGCATCCGAGTGCCGTATTGATCCGCTCCACAGGTAACATTAGCGGCCCCGGCAGACTTACGAAAGATTTAGGGATTGATAAGGCGCTGAACGGTAAGGAGTCCTCAAGAGACAGCGGCCTATGGATTGAAGACAGAGGAATATCCGTTGAGCGGGAGAAGATTGAAAGGACTCCCCGCATTGGCGTGAGTTATGCCGGTCCATACTGGTCTGGAAAGAAATATCGCTTCATTTTAGAGAACAATCGCTCATAACCGGACACCGGAGGCTTGCTATGGCGGCATTCAAGGTATAGGATGCTTCTATACCCCCTAATAGGACAAGAGAAGGGGGAGTTTTGCCGTAGAGACATGGAATTTAAGCTTAAATCGAAAAATAAACCCGCCGGTGATCAGCCGGATGCAATAAAGAAATTAGTTGATGGCGTAAAGAAGGGATATGACCATCAAACTCTACTTGGTGTTACCGGCTCCGGAAAGACATTTACGATTGCGAACGTGATAGAAAAAATCCAGAAGCCAGCGCTTGTTATAGCGCATAACAAAACTCTCGCCGCGCAGCTTTGTAATGAGTTTCGTGAACTTTTCCCGGATAACGCAGTGAATTATTTCGTTTCCTATTATGATTACTACCAGCCGGAGGCATATTTGCCGACTACGGATACCTATATAGGGAAAGAGGCGCTTATAAACGACGAGATAGATAAACTGCGCCATGCCGCCACAACATCGCTTTTAACCCGCAGTGACGTCATTATTGTAGCCTCAGTCTCATGCATATACGGGCTTGGAGCACCGGAGGCATACAGAGAAAGCATTATTAACTTCAGCATCGGGGACAGGATTGACAGGAATAAGCTTATGCGCGAGTTGGTTGAGATGCATTTTAGCAGAACCAGCACCGACCTTAAGAGAGGCACATTCCGTCTCAGGGGGAATAATTGGGAGATTATGCCTCCATATGAGGAGAATATATATAATTTGGTTCTGGATGACGGCAACCGCATAGTAAAGATATTTGTCATAGATCCGGTTAAGGGCTTTCGCGGGAAGGAAAACGCATCGGTAGACCGGGTTTTCATATCTCCGGCCCGTCATTTCATTACTCTCAGTGACGATAGAGAAAGAGCGATTAAGGAGATAAAATTGGAGCTCCGGAAGCAGCTTAAAGAATTCGATAAGCAGTTGAAATACCTTGAGGCAGAGAGGCTTGAGAGGAGAACCAAGGCCGATATTGCGATGATTCGAGATGTCGGCTACTGCAGCGGGATTGAGAACTACTCACGCCATCTCTCCGGAAGAAAAGCGGGTGAGCCGCCATCAACACTTCTGGATTATTTCCCTCATTCGGCAGGCTCAGGGCAGGCGGATTTCCTTACGGTCATTGATGAGTCCCATGTAACCGTTCCTCAGCTTGGGGGAATGTATGAAGGTGATGCCTCGCGCAAAAGGACTTTGATAGAGCACGGCTTTAGGTTACCTTCGGCGATTGATAACCGACCTCTCAGATTTCCTGAATTTGAAGAGAGGGTTGGACAAATTATATATACCTCCGCAACGCCGGGTTCTTATGAAAAAGCAAAGAGCAAGCAGGTTGTAGAGCAGATTATCCGCCCTACCGGTCTAGTTGATCCGAAGGTTACGATAAGCTCCGCTCGGGGGCAGATAGACGACCTTATACCGCGTGTAAGGGAAAGAGTTGGTAAAAAAGAGAGGGTTCTTATTACCACACTTACAAAGCGGATGGCCGAGGACTTGGCTGATTATCTTCAGGAGCAGAAATTAAAGGTCGCTTATCTCCACAGCGACGTTAAGACACTGGACAGGATAAGAATTCTAACCGCCCTTAGGAGGGGGGATTTTGACGTTCTTGTGGGTGTCAATTTGCTGAGGGAAGGATTGGATCTGCCTGAGGTCTCTCTAGTAGCGATTCTGGACGCGGACAAAGAAGGATTTCTAAGAAGCGAAACCTCGCTTATCCAGACTATAGGACGCGCAGCTCGCAACGTGAGGGGCGAGGTTTTGATATGTGCCGATGATATAACGGGGTCTATCAAGCGTGCGGTTGGGGAGACTGAGCGACGCCGCAGGATACAAACCGCCTATAACAAGAAGCATAATATTACACCAAAGACGATAGTCAGGGAAATAAAGGATATTGTTCCCGTTGAGGATGTTCTTGCTCTTGAGGTCTCCGCCATTCCAAAGTCCAAGAAAGAGAAGGAACGACTCCTAAAGGAGAAAGAGCGTGAGATGAAAGAAGCCGCGGGACGGCTTGAATTTGAGCTTGCGGCGATTCTGCGCGACGAGATAGAGATACTCAAGAAGGGCGGTAAGCCAAAGAAACCGTCTGTAAAATCAGGCAGTAAAACGGTATGAGAGATAAAATTATAATAAAGGGCGCCCGCGAGCATAACCTAAAGAACGTAAACCTTGAATTGCCGCGGAATAAGATGATTATTTTTACGGGTCTTTCCGGTTCCGGGAAAAGCAGTTTAGCATTTGACACTATATTTGCCGAAGGTCAGAGGAGGTACGTCGAATCACTGTCTGCATATGCAAGGCAGTTTCTTGGCCGCATTGATAAGCCGGATGTCGATGAAATAGAGGGACTGTCTCCGGCGATTTCAATAGACCAAAAGGCACACTCCCATAATCCACGCTCGACCGTAGCGACAATAACGGAGATATATGACTACATGCGCGTTTTGTTCTCGCGTGCGGGGACTCCCTTTTGTCCGCACTGCGGCGACGAGATAAGACAAATGAGTTCAAGCGAGATAGTCGACGCGATTATAAAGACTGCGGGGAATAATAAGGACGCGAAAGAGATTGTTGTGATGGCTCCCG
>CAZLBZ010000015.1:0-9332 GCA_964558045.1 uncultured Candidatus Saccharibacteria bacterium | reverse complement strand
AGAACGTATTTGGCGACAACAAGTTCTTGGCTCGAATTACGGTGAGAAAACCACACATCATCCGACGGCCCTATTGCAATAGCCGAATTATCAGTACTCAGATAAGAGTCATCTACATCCATGCAATCCCAGTCGCTATCTATACAATCCCCGCTGCCATCCCCGACATACCTTGCCATAAGGAGATTGGAATAAAAGTTGGTGTCTCGATAAATTACCCAAGGATTTCCGGATGAGTCCAATGCTATATCGGTGTCGTTTCCGACACCGGTATCCACCCGCGTACAAACCCAATCTGTAAATCCGTCTGAGCCACTACAGCTACCATCGCCTCCGCCCGGGCCCTCATACCTTGCAACAAGCAGGTTTGTGGTTACGGCATCCGCATAACTCACCCACGGACGGCCCGAAGAATCAACGGCCAGTGAGACGTACCCGATAACCTCCGGCGATGTATCTACCCTCATACACTCCCACATAAGTCCGTCGCCTCCATCACCGGTACAATTACCGCCGGAGCCAACATATCTTGCTACATAGAGATCGTTACTTCCGACCCTGCGGTGGGCTATCCACGCCGTATCAGAACCATACACGTCAATACTCGTATCATCACCGACGGCATCATCGTCGTCCACTTCCATACAATCCCACATCGCTCCATCGCCAGAGGGGCCATTGCAGTCGCCGCCAGAACCGACATATTTCGCCGCATAAAGGTCTATAGTCCCGGAGCGTCGCCAGCTAACCCACGGGTTCTCGTTACTATCTATTGCAATGCTTATATCGTCGCCCGCGTTATCGGTGTGGACAACCATGCAATCCCAGGCAGGTCCATCGGCGCCGCTGCAGTCGCCGCCTGAACCGACATATTTCGCAACGTGTGTATTCTCGCTCTGCGGATTACTATACCCAACCCATACGTCACCGGAAGGGCTTATGGCAATATCGTTATTCTGGCCTATATCAGAGCCGGTAATATCCACCTCCATACATTGCCACTCGTCTTTGTCATCCCCGCCGCAACTATTATCACCGTTGCCCACTCCTACATATCTTGCAACATGGAAGTCATTGCTAGTGTCATCGTAATAACTTACCCATGCATAACCCGTCGTCGGGTCAACGGCAATAGCATAATCTTCCGCATCCACGTTAAAGGAGCTATCCACGTTCATACAATCCCAATCCTCGCCGTCCGCACCGGCGCAATCCCCGGTACCGCCGCCGCTTGAGCCGCTCCAGTCCGTGAATCTCGCAACCCTGTCTTTACCCCATCTGGTGAAATATTCCACAACGGTTATCTCCGCAGTGTCGCCGCGGAACGGCCACTGTACGGTTATGGTAATTTTCTGGGTTGATGGGTCTTCCATCCCTCCGCTATCCACAATATCCCCGCTTGAGTCCCTATCTACATTTTCCACAGAGAACCACCTTGTATAGGTTGTGTTGTTTAATAACACCTCCTCTGTACCAATCGCCATGGAGAGCGTGGATGTTCCGGCAAGGTAATAGGTCGTTGACTCCCCTTTCCCGCTCAGGTTATATAGATCCGACCATCTCCCCTCGGATACGGAGCGTGTCTTATCCAAAAGCTCTTGGGCAAGAAGTGATGCGTCCCTTGATGCGGAGCTTTGCTGGCTGGTCCTCACTGCAAGTACAATCGCTCCAATCACGGACGTGGCAACAAGGACGGCAACGGCAACACCAATAAGCAACTCTATGAGCGACTGTCCTCCGGTAGAAATTTTACCGCTTCTCCGCATAGTCCCTATATTTGAATGATAACACAGAGGGTCCTACCGAACTTCCGGCGTCGGCTCACGCTACGGAGATGTTTCTTCAACGCCGACACTATAGAAGGTAGACGGAGAGTTCTGGTTATTATACTCGGTTGCCACCCAGCCGGAAGACCTAAGAGCGCTGATAATCCTTACCTCATCCAGGAACCCGTCGAATTCCGATTGTCCATCCACGCTTCTTATTCCTATGGTTAGGGGGTCGCCGCTGCCGTAGTAGGCAATCTGCGATGGAATCCCGCTTGTTGTCACGCCAACCTGAGAACCGTTTTTATAAATCCTGACTGCGGTAGATGGCTCATATGTACCTACAATGTAATTCCAGGAATTAAGGCTTGAGCTGAAAAAACTGGCATCAGAAGCTATGTAGCAGTTTCCCGAGGAGCTGCAAATTCTCATTTCAAAGGAACTGCCGGACCAAACATTCCCGAAATTATATCCGCGATCGTTCCCGCTATTATAGGCGTACTTGCTAAGAACGGTCCTGCCCTCTGCCGCGGGCCCGGAGTGGGCATACACCCAAGCAGATATTGTAAGACTGCCAGAGACTTCGAGGTTCAACGCCTCGCCGGCATTAATCTTGTCCCCATTGGTATAACTTCCGTCAAATTCCTGGCCATATCCTATCTTACCGGTCTTCCCCGTCGCACCGTCTATATAATCATCACCGTGATTCCCATCCGCAGAGTCGGTGTAAACATCGGGATTGCCCCCGCCGGATTGGCTCTCATCAAGATGCCAAACGCTTACAAAGCCGTTTCCCCAAGTTCCGGATACATTCCACTGGTCAGATGAGGCGGAGTTGCCGTAATAAATATATATATCAGTATCAGATGCTCCGGATAGGGATGGAATCTCTATCCAAGCGACAACCTCTCCCGTTGAGGGAGTGTATTTCTCGATTTCATGATCAAGCTTGGTTAGTCCGTCAGATGAGGTGAACAAAATATCACCGCCGTCGGACTGACCCACTTTCCCGCTGCTTGATATGTATCTCCAATCGGCGTCCGTTCTGTTTAATAGAACGGGGAAGTTGGTTTGGGTTGATGACACCATGTCGGCATCAATTGTTATCTTCTTGCGGTAAGCCCAGGATGTATCATACCAATTGCTTGTGGTTGAAGAGGCGATACCACCGAAAGATTTTCCTTCGGAGTTCTCGGCTATTGCGCAGTAGTAATATGTAGAGTTTATATCGAGGGCGCTTATATTGCTTGAGTAGTTGGCAGATTCCGTTCCAGAACCAAGCGAACTTACGCCGGTTGCGGTACCGAATACATCATTGCAGGCTCCGGGAGAAGATGCGCTATACCTGAACCAGCCGCTGGATGAAGAACCGTTCGGATTCGCGGAGCCGTTAAGTGTCATTGTTGATGTTGAAACATTTGTCGCGGAATTAGTTACAACCGTCGGCGGCGATGCGGTTGCTCCCGTTGTAAAAGTCGCGATACCACCGAAAGATTTTCCTTCGGAGTTCTCGGCTATTGCGCAGTAGTAATACGGGGTAACATCCGAGAGGCTTGCAACACCCTCTGAATACGACACATAGCCAGTTCCGGAGCCAAGAGTTGTACCGCCGGATATGGGGATTCTTGTTCCGAAAGTATCGTTGCAGCTGCCGGGATTAATAGTGCCGTAACGGAACCAGCCGGTTGTAGGGACATTTCCGGGATCTGCATACCCATTCAGCGTAGCGGTTGAAGTCGAAACATTAGTAGCGGGGCTAGTGGTAACACTAGGCGCGGACACACTAAGGCTTGAACTCGTGGAAGACAACTCATAGCCGATTACACCCTGCGAAGAAACTGTTATTGTACCGAATTCACCGCTTGATAGAGATTGGATGACTATAGTCGAACTCGCGGCGGGTAACCCTGTAGATTTTGAAAACACTATATCCTCGACGGCGCCGGATGACGGATCTACGAACACCACCCCTCCGTCAAGCGCAATTCTCCTTGAGACGGTTCCGGACTCATAGTTTGTACCGCTCCATATCTCGTAAAAATCCCCGTCCTCACCGGATGGATTCTCAAAATGAATACCCCACCCCTCACCGCCCTCCTGAGCCCTTGAACTGCTCATCGCAAGTCTGAGGTCGGCGACAATCTCACTAACCTGGTCTTCAAGCACCTTTCTGTTCCTTGCCCCAAAGTAGCTCGCAGAGCCGATACCAACAAGTAGAGCAACAACCGCCACGGCGATAACAAGCTCGATAAGCGTTACTCCATTATCCCTTTTAGGCATAGCAACCACTATATTTGCCCAACCAACTGGTATACTGGGACTATGATTGAGACGGTCAGCAGCCCGACTATAGCTCCTATGCCTATAAGCAGTGCGGGCTCTATAAAAGAGACTAATCCCTTGACCGACGCATCTATCTCGGATTCATAGAAATCGGCGAGTGTCCCGAGCACCTCTTCCAAATTGCCGGACTGCTCCGAGATTGCTATAAGGTTGACTATCACCCGCGGGAAATATTGTTCCTTTCTGAACGCCTCTCCCACCGTTAATCCCCTGACAAGGCCTTCTTTTGATATTCTCACAAGCGCATCCCTCAACTCACCCGGCCCGACGGCATCGGCGGTAACATCCAGCGCTTCCAGTATCGGAATACCGGAATGTATCAAGGACGAGAGAGTGGATGCAAATCTTTGAAGGGCTATCTTTCTTGTTACATTCCTCACAACGGGTACCTTACTACCCAAAACAGATACGAATCTTTTCCCGGTAACGCTCTTGGTGAAGAAAAAGAAACCCCCAACAACCAAGCCTATCATTCCAATGGCGATTGGAATCATAAAATCGCTAAAGAAGAATCCGATTGAGAAAACTATTTTGGAAAAAAGAGGAGGCTCTATCGCGCCGATACTGAACGTCTCTGCGATTTTGGGAAGCGCGAAAGAAACCATAAGAAACAGAACTACAGTTGAAAGCCCTATAAGGAAAATAGGGTATATAAGACTGCCACGAATCTTGTTGCGTAGGTCCCACTGCTTCTCCAAGTCCGTGCTTAGTTTGGTGAGTACCGCTTCAAGAGAACCGGATGCCTCACCCGCCTTTATAAGGCTGACGAATACCGGAGAGAAATACTTGGGATATCTCGAAAAAGTAGCATAAAAAGGCTGGCCCTTGCTCAACGTATCTTTCATCTCAACCAAAAGAGACTTCATTGCCGGTTTGTCGAAGTCCGCAATAAGAATGTCAATTGCTCTGAAAAGATCGGTTCCGACCCTTAGCATAAGCGCAAGGTACTTCGTAAGGAAAACTTGGTCTTCTATATTTATCCTGCGCCCCTTGCTTTTTCCAAACAGTTTCTTTGACTCCATAGTCGCCGCCTTTATCGAAATTGGCTTCATGCCGCGTTGAACCATCCACTCAAGAACCGCAGCGGGACTCTGCGCCTCAATTTCACCGTTAACTACCCTGCCGCTTGACTCAGATGCTGTGTAATGAAACTGCATTATTGTATCTGTTTTATTGTATCACTCCTGAATTACGCGGAGCACCTCTTCAATCGTAGTAATACCAAGTTCGGCCTTCCGCAGTCCGTCCTCAAACATGGTTATCATACCCTGCTGTCTCAATAAACCCCTAAGACCGTCTAACGAGAAATTGGGGTCCGTAATATACTTCCTGACCTCCTCTGTTACATCTAAAACTTCATATATTCCGGAGCGCCCTTCATAACCAGTAAAGCCGTCTGATTTGCACCCAGCGCCGCGGTATAACCTATCCGGAATCCTTTTCTCAACCTCTTCATCACTAAGGCCGATTTGTTTCAGCTGGTCTCGTACGGAATCAATTGTCCCCTGGTCGGGTTTATATGAAACTATGCAATCCATATGTATTTTCCGAACCAATCTCTGTGCCAACACGGCGTTAAGCGTTGCTGAGACCAAAAACGGCTCAATATCCATATCGAAAAGTCTCGGTATTGCCGTTGGAGCATCGTTTGTATGAAGAGATGAGACAACCAAGTGGCCTGTTAGTGAGGACTGTACGGCAATCTCCGCCGTTTCGGCATCGCGTATCTCTCCAACCATAATGACGTTGGGGTCCTGCCTCAAAATGGCACGTAGGCCGTTCGCAAACGTGGTTCCTGCAGCCGGATTGATTTGCGTCTGGTTTATATACTGGATGTCATATTCAATGGGGTCCTCTACGGTAACTATGTTAACCTCCGGACTGTTTAGAACGTTTAGTACTGAATACAAGGTGGTTGTTTTACCCGAACCAGTCGGACCGCACACGAGTATCATTCCATAACTCTTCTTTATGTTCTTTTCTATCATCGAAATGGTATCGTCGAGCATTCCGAGCTCAGAAAATGAAAGAGGGCGAATAGATGCGGAGAGGAGACGCATTTCTGCCTTCTCGCCGTAGAAAGTCGGGATAACGGAGACCCGCAGGTCAATTGCATCCTTACCAATCTGGTACCTAAACCTACCGTCCTGCGGTTTTGAGTGCTCATCAATACGCAGACCACCAAGGAGTTTAATACGGGCAATAATAGCGGGGTGTACCTGCTTCGGTATCCTAAGGATTTCGTGAAGTATTCCGTCTATCCTGAATCGTACAAGGACGAACTCCTCAAATACCTCCATATGTATATCCGAAGCTCGAAGCGCCATCGCATAGGAGAGCATATTATCAAGTATTGCCACTATAGGCATCTCACTCGCCGCCTCCTCTCCTGTAACCTTACTGCGAATAGATGCCGCTATGCTTTCCTCGATAACAAGCTTGAAATTCTCCGCTGTCGCCTGGCTGTAAAGCGAAAAACCCTTATTCAAATCCTTTTTTGAGGCGAAATACGGCTTAATCTTCAATTTCAGGTATCGCTCCAAGAATTGAATTGTGGAAAGGTCCGTCGGATCCTCTATCGCCGCGGAGATAGCGCCGTCTTCCTCGCGACCGAATAATATAACCCTCCTCTGCCGCGCGACATCCTCTGAAAGAAGCTTTAACACCTCGACGTCAATCTGCTTATTATCCAAGTCGGCAGCGGGAACGCCAAGGTATTCGCCTATCGCATTCTCAATATACAGTGCGGGCACGATGTTTCTGGAAACCAGAAAATCTATAGCACTTTCTCCAAGACGGCGGGCGTCATTTAAATTCCTATCAAATTCCTCGGCAGCTATGAGGCCGTTACCAACCAGAACCTCCTTCAGTTTTTCGTCTGGTATCTTAAACATTAAAAACTTCGGGCCTAAATCTTAAGCAAGGCCCAGACACCGGTACCAGAAATCCAGTACTCAATAATGAGTATAGCAAATATAGCAGTAGGTACCCAAAGGTAGTAAACCGGCAGCCGCGCCCCTAAGCCGTGCATTACGCCGTGATATATATGAAAAAGCAGGTAGGCTATAACCACAAACGGAAAATAAAAAATCCACCCTGGATGACCGACGAGCAGGAAAGAAATTCCTCCCATTTGGACTTCCTCTTCCTCGAAAAAACGGCCGCCATATTTCTTGTTATACCGGTCGGCAAGCCACATAAAAAGCAATGAGACCAGGAGGCTTATTATATACGGGGCGAATATACGGACACCTACCCTAAATACGATAAAGTACTCTATGTCGAAAAATCTGCCTATCGGATGGGCATATGTGGCCTGATACAGCCTAATTGACTGACATATTGCGGCTGAGAATAATAGCAAAGAAGAGGCTATGAACACCCTCCAGTGATACCGGGCTAAAAGGAAACGCCCCCGCTTAAACAGGGACGTTACCCCTATCACTCCAAGTATTAAGAGCGATAAAAGACTAAAATTCACGATTTCTATAGGTTGAGACCCGGGTCTGTACCTTTCTCGTAGTAGCTGTCGCTGTCACCACCGTCAGTAGCCATCTTCCCGCTGTGCCTGTCACTCTCAAGAACTCCATCAATTTCGAATGTGCTACTCGCATCATTCGCGGCATATCCGTAGAAATATGTGGTGTCGTTCGACGGATCAGTTGGAAGTACCGGCAAGGGAGACCCGCCGGCAACACTATCCAAATCTACGCGGACCCATCCCGTACCATCGGTACCCGTAGTGGTATCTTCTGTACAGCTTGCGGTAAACGGACACGCTGCACCAGAAACATTAACAGTGGCTATTGTTCCTGTGGCACCAGAGTTCAAGTCTGGAGCATCAACTGAGGCAATATAGAGGTTCACGGCAGATGTTACGGAGTCAATGTCAGATAATCTCTGACCGTCCCGAGCCTGAGCAAGAAGCTCTGCCGGGTTCAAAACGACGATTACAGCCGCCGCAAGGATACCGATTATACCGATAACGATGAGAAGCTCGATAAGCGTAAAACCTTTTTTGTAAGTTTGCATTTGTTGTTTACTAACTAACTCATGTGAGTTAATCGACCTTTTATCGGATATCCACAATTATACCACCGAAAATCCGTGGACTGCATTTTATTTGTGGACAACAAGCAACTACTTTACTTCGGTCAGAATCGCCTTGACCCGCTCCACAAGGCCGTCAATGGAAGTCTTAGCTTTAACAAAATATTCAACGGCTCCAAGCTTTTTCCCTTTGCTTATATCGCTTTCCTGCCCGAGATTTGAAACAATTATAACCGGTACGCCTTGCAAAGTGGGGTCGGCGCGCATTTCCTCCAGTACCTCAAAACCGGATTTTTTCGGCAGTATAAGGTCGAGTAGTACAAGATTTGGCAGATTAGCCCTAAGCATCTGCAGGCCTTCCTCGCCGTCTGCGGCGCGGATAACACTAACACCCGCCTTTTGCAGACGATTTGTCAAAAGCTGAGATAGGAATATATCATCCTCTATAACCAGAACCTTTTTATCCGTTCCCGCCATTGAAAGTAATTATACCAAAAAACCGCACCGATAAACAGTGTGTAACGGTAATAGAAATCTTTTTAGTTGCTCCAAGCCCTCCCGTCATTTAACGGGAAGATTAATACAAATGCACTTGCATTCGGGTCGAGACACAAAGGCTCCTCGACCAATACCTCTCTTCCTAAGTTCCGCTTTAAGCGGCGAATCGGAAGAGTCTATTCCTAAAAGTATATTTGATTCACGCACAGCTTCCGCTACACGTGCCTTGTTACGACTTAGTCCGTGTCACCGAACTCACCCTAACTCCGAACGAGTCGGAGCTTCAAGTGCTCCCGGCTCCCCTGACTTGACGGGCAGTGAGTACAAGACTCGAGAACGTATTCACCGCGGCATTCTGATCCGCGATTACTAGCGATTCCAACTTCATGAGGGCGGGTTGCAGCCCTCAATCCGAACTGAGACCAGTTTTAAGAGATTAGCTTCACCTTACGGCTTCGCGACCCGTTGTACCGGCCATTGTAGCATGAGTGTTGCCCAGGGCATCAAAGGGCCATGCTGATTTGACGTCATCCCCTCCTTCCTCCCTGTTAATCAGGGCAGTCCCGCCAGACACATGTAACTGGCGGCAAGGGTTGCGCTCGTTTCCCAACTTAATGGTACATCTCAAGACACGAGCTGACGACAACCATGCAGCACCTGTCCTGCCGTTCACAT
>CAZLBZ010000014.1:4518-9549 GCA_964558045.1 uncultured Candidatus Saccharibacteria bacterium | reverse complement strand
ATCATATGTTCCAGCTGGCGCGCAGAATTTATGGAGCCAGAATCGTCCCCCGGGCCGAACATTTAGCCGGGATGGTAAAAGCAGTCGACGAGGGAAGATATGACCGGTTCCTGGACGGGTTGAAGAAAGTGAAGGAGGAACGCGATGAGTATCTGGACGGGTGGAAGCGCGCCAAGGCGGATTTAATAAACTACAAGAAGGAGGAGCTTAAGAGGCTTGAGGAGGTAGTAAAGTTTGCGAACGAGGCTATGATAGGAGACCTTATAGTTGTATTGGACAGCTTTGAGCTCGCGCTTGCAACGCTCGACAGAAAGGACAGTCATGTAGAGAAAGGAATGTATATGATAAGGGCAAAGCTTGAGGATGTTATGGAAAGAAGGGGGCTTGAGAAGATAGAAGTCGAGGTCGGACAGGAATTCGACCCAAACTACCACGAGGCGGTTGATGTAGTAGACGGAGGGAAAGAGAAGTCTAACACCATAGCGGAAGAGGTTGGGACTGGATATAAGCTTCACGGCAAGGTCATACGTGCATCAAGGGTAAAAGTATATAAGTGAGTCCCCGCACCCTTGGCGCGGTTGCGACGAACTTACCCCGCCGGCTATGAATGAAAGAAGCATGTTGAATATAAAAGTAGTTTTTACTAACATAAAGACCGCTCGTCGTATTAACATGGGCTCAGCGGGCGGGGTGCTAAAGGCTGTAATTAAATTATAAATTTAAACATCATTTGCAAATGAGCAAAATTTTAGGAATTGATTTAGGGACAACTAACTCTGCAGTCGCAGTAATAGACGGCGGTGAGCCGAGAGTTCTTGAGAATGCCGAGGGAAATAGAACAACGCCCTCGGTAGTCGCAATGTCAAAATCCGGAGAAAGGCTCGCAGGTCTCGTGGCAAAACGTCAAGCAATTACAAATCCCCAGAACACAATATCTTCCGTTAAGAGGCTTATCGGAAGGAAGTTCTCCGATGAAGAAGTCCAGCGTGATAAGGATTGGTTCCCGTTTGACATCAAAGAGTCCGCCGACGGCGGGGTAGAGATTAAAATGGGAGAGAACTGGCACAAGCCGGAAGAGATATCCGCGATGGTGCTGAGAAAACTAAAGGCGGATGCCGAGGCGAGGCTTGGGGAAAAAATAGAAGAAGCGGTAATCACGGTTCCCGCTTATTTTGACGATTCGCAAAGGCAAGCGACAAAAAACGCCGGCGAGATAGCCGGCCTTAAAGTCCGCAGGATAATAAACGAGCCCACTGCCGCCGCTCTCGCGTACGGTCTGGACAAGGAAAAGAGCGAGCAAATAGTCGTATATGACTTCGGCGGCGGAACTTTCGACATCTCGGTTCTGGAGGTGGGTGATAACACCGTAGAGGTAAAGGCGACCGGAGGAGATACTCATATGGGAGGTGATGATTTTGACAAAGCAATGATTGACTATCTGGTGGCGGAATATAAGAAGCAGGAGGGCGTTGATATCGCGAAAGATCCGCTTGCTCTGCAGAGGCTGAAAGAGGCCGTGGAGCGTGCAAAGCACGAGCTCTCAACCGCAACCGATACGGAAATAAACCTCCCGTACATAAGTTCCGGTGAATCCGGACCGAAGCACTTCTTGATGAAAATGAGCCGCGCAAAGCTTAAGGAACTTACGAGCGGATATGTAGAGCGCTCCATCAAACTTGTAAAAGATACCGTTAAGGAATCGGGTATGAAACTTGAGGATATAGACGAGATAGTTCTGGTCGGCGGGCAGACGAGAATGCCCGCAATCCAGGAGGCGGTGAAAGAGTTGTTCGGCAAAGATCCTCATCTTGGAATAAACCCGGACGAAGTTGTGGCTATCGGCGCCGCGACACAAGCTGGAATACTTCAGGGCGACGTTAAAGACGTTCTTCTGCTCGACGTTACTCCGCTGTCGCTCGGAATTGAAACTCTGGGAGGTGTGTTTACAAGGCTGATTGAGAAGAACACGACGATACCAACCGCAAAAACACAGGTTTTCTCCACGGCTGCCGACAACCAGACCTCCGTAGAAGTCCACGTTTTACAAGGTGAGCGCGAGATGGCATCCGACAACAAAACTCTGGCCAAGTTCATTCTTGACGGTATTCCACCAGCGCCTCGCGGAGTGCCTCAAGTCGAGGTCTCCTTTGATATAGACGCAAACGGTATTTTGAACGTAAAAGCGATAGATAAGGCAACGAAGAAAAGCCAGTCTGTAAGAGTCGAAGCATCTACATCTCTAAGCAAGGAAGAGGTAGAGAGACTTAAGAAAGACGCCGAGATCCATGCGAAAGAAGACAAGGACAAAAGGGAGCTTGCGGAAAAGGTTAATCAGGCTGAAACGCTTATCTACACAGCCGAGAAATCCGTTAAGGACGCCGGCGATAAGGTGCCAGAGGAAACAAAGAAAGAGATAACCGATAAAATCGAAACGCTCAAGAAATCCACAGAGGCGGGGGACATGGGAGGGATAGAAAAGGGCACATCGGATTTGTCGCAGTCACTTCAAAAGATAGGGGAATTGTTATATAAAAAAGGAGATGACAATTCCGGTGAAGGCGGCGAAGAATCTTCCGGAGGTGAAGATAAAAGCGAATAGCAGATGATAGAACTTGATAAAGTAGCAAAGACTGCCGACGGGGAGTCGGTTGCGAGAGTTAAGGCGTATGGAGTTTCTTCCGCCTTGGTGCTCTCCGCGTTTGCGACAAGCCTGAGCTTCGGCGTAGGGGCTCTGATTCCGGGAATAATTGCCCTTGTAGTGTTTCTTGCCGTATCGATAATCCAGTCGATGCTTTCAGATAACAAGAAAGTGGTCTATTTGGGGATAGTATTCAGCGCAGCAGCATTTACAATACCGTTCTATAAGTCCTTTTCCATAACGCTCGGCATAGCGTTTGTTCTCCTTACGCTTTTTCTCTTCAGCGCCTTTTATAGGGGGAGGAAAGCTATTGAGAATATGATAAAAATGCGCTTTTTCCGGATTTCGCATATCGTTAGCGAGTCGCTTATCACCGCAGTAGTAATATTCTTCACAACGGTTTTAATCGTTACGAGCGGACTGTCGGTTAGCAGAGAAAGAATTGACCAATTGGTTAAAATACTTGTTGTCCCCGTTGTTGAGAGACAGGTTGAAGGATTCACTCCAGGGATGAGCGTTGGTGAAATGCTATCCGTGCTGTCTGAGGATAAATTAAGCTCGGATCCGAGATTCATATCACTTCCGGACTACGCGAAGGAAGAGATAATAAAAGAATCCGCGGAGGAATCCAAACAGAGAATCGAGGAGATTATAGGAGTTGAAATAGATGCAAACGATACGATAGGCGGGAATATCCATAATGTCATCCAGTCAAAACTTTCCGACCTTACACCGGCTGCCAAGATTTATTGGGGGGCGGCAATCGTGATGCTGGCATGGCTTTCAGTAAAGAGCGTGGAGTTCATCCTGTATATCCCGCTCGCCGTACTAACACTTCTAATCTACGAGCTCCTTCTATCATTGAACTTTATTAGCATTGAATTAGAATCAAGGAGCAAAGAAGTTGTCTCTTTGAAGTAAATTGGGTTTTGGATATGGAGGATTACTACAAAATATTAGGCATTGATAGGAACGCCTCAAAAGACGATATTAAGCGTGCCTATCGCAATCTTGCGCACAAATACCACCCGGACAAAGCCGGGGGGAGTGAGGAGGAGTTTAAGAAGATTAACGAGGCGTATCAGGTTCTCGGAGACGACGACAAGAGGAAACAGTACGACCAGTTTGGGAGAGTGTTTGACTCCGGTTTTCCGGGCGGTGGGCAGGAGCAGAACTGGGGCTGGAATTTCGACTTTAGCGGGGTGGATGACCTCGGAGACCTTGAGGAGATATTCAGCTCTCTTTTTGAAGGGCTTGGCGTAAAGCCTAAGCGCAGAGCCTATAAGCGCGGTGCCGACTTGGAGTTTGGCGTTGAGATTACTCTTGAAGAGGCGCAGAGAGGCAAGGTAATAGAGCTTGATTTTAATACGATGGTTATCTGTGAGACATGTAAGGGAATCGGGCATGCGCCGGGTACCAAGATAAAAAAGTGCGATTACTGTGACGGCCGCGGTGAGGTGAGAGAATCCCAGAATACTTTCTTTGGAAACTTTGCGAGGGTGGTAACGTGTAAGTTCTGTCACGGGACAGGCGAGGTTCCGGAAGAGACATGTAAAACCTGCAAAGGAATAGGACGCGTGAGGGGTAAGAGGGGAGTAAGTGTTGAAGTTCGTCCCGGGGTGGCAAGTGGGCAGATAATAAAAATCAACGGCATGGGCGAGGAGGGTGAGAGGCGTGCGGGGGCGGGTGATCTATATGTCCGCGTTACAGTTAAGAAACATCCGATTTTTGAACGCCGAGGCAACGACTTGTATAGAAAAGTGGAAACAGGGATAGTGGATGTCCTTCTCGGAAAGAAGCTGGATGTAAGCACGCTGGATGGCAGAAAAGTTGGGCTGGAGGTCCCGAGGGGATTTCACCTGAACGAGGAGATAAGGATCTAAGGAGAGGGTATGCCGCGGAGCGGTGATATGGTTGTGGAACTTGAGGTAAAAACTCCAAAGAAGCTAAGTTCAAAGGCAAAGAAACTACTGGACGACCTCGGTAAAGAACTGGATAATTAGAAAACGGCGTATTTCTTGAAAAATTGCCATATGGATAGTACTTTATCTACGCGAGGTTCCCGAAAACTGCAGTAAGTGTTGGTTTATCATCCCTGCCCGTCCATAGCTCAATTGGTAGAGCAACGGCCTTTTAAGCCGCAGGTTCCAGGTTCGAGCCCTGGTGGACGGACAGAGTTGAGAAGCGGTAATACCATAGGTATTGACAAGAAATTGATAATATGTGATTATTAAACCAATAAGCATAGAGTTACCAATGGTGGCTCTGTCTTTTTATGTATAAAGGGGAGTAAATTTGATACAATACTCTCCGAGACCGTAAAGGCGGATAAATAAATCGTGAAAACACTGAAAGGAAGCATAATAATTCTGACGCTGATTATAGCGGTAACC
>CAZLBZ010000014.1:2152-4508 GCA_964558045.1 uncultured Candidatus Saccharibacteria bacterium | reverse complement strand
ACACTTGTTTATGAAGTTGACCTTCAGGGAATACCGGCAGACGAGCAGGATGGGGCCGTATCCGGACTTAAGGAGGTTGTAGAGAGAAGAATAAATATTTTCGGTGTTGCGGAGCCCAAAGTTTCAATAGCAAAGAAATCAGACGGTTACCAGCTTCTCGTTGACCTTGCCGGAGTCAAAGACCTTCAGGATGCGGTTCGCCAGATTGGCGAGACACCGGTCTTGGACTTCAGGGAGGTGGTTACGGAGAATGGAGAGACGGCTTATAGACAAACTGAGCTTACCGGAAGATTCATAAGCTCCGCGGTATTGGGATTTGATAACCTAAACAATCCAATGGTTGTCCTTAATTTCAATGAGGAGGGCGCAAAGCTTTTTGAAGATATAACCGCGAGGAACGTAGGAAGGCCGCTTGCCATATTTCTTGACGGAGAATCTGTAAGTGAGCCTGTGGTTCAGCAAAAGATATCCGGAGGGTCTGCGCAAATAACGGGAGGCGTTGTAGGCTCAAGCATAGAGGAGGCGCGGCTTCTCGTTGAGCGCTTTAATGCAGGTGCTCTTTCAGCGCCGATAAAACTTATAAACCAGAGAACGGTCAGCGCCTCTGCCGCCGGCGACGCGCTAAGAAACGTAATAACCGCGGGAATAATCGGCACTGTCCTTGTTATGCTTTTCATGATTATCTATTATCGAACCCTAGGCCTGTTCTCGGCCGCCGCACTGCTTATATATACACTGCTTTCGCTTGCCCTGTTTAAATTAATACCGAATTTTACGCTTACATTGGCAGGAATAGCCGGTTTTGTGCTTTCTATAGGAATGGCGGTTGATGCGAATATACTTATCTTTGAACGCACAAAAGAGGAAATAAAAGCGGGAAAAGGAAAAACAGAGGCAACGGAAGAGGGATTTAAGAGAGCATGGTCTTCCATAAGAGATTCGAATATCAGCACGATAATAACAGCAATTATCCTATATTTCTTTACATCAAGCTTTGTTAAAGGATTTGCCCTGACACTCGGTTTGGGTGTGCTGGTCAGCATGTTTTCGGCAATTTTTGTAACAAGGACGATGCTTAGGGTATTTGAAAGATCGTAGATATGAAAAAGATATTAAGATACAAAAATATAATTCTTGCCATTTCAACTCTAATAGTTGTCATAAGCATTGCTATTGTCGGCATTTTTGGCTTTAAGCTTGGTATAGATTTCACCAGCGGGTCTTTATGGCAGGTCAAGATTCCTAACGCCCAAGTTGCTGATATACGGGAATTCTTTTCCAGTGAGACCGGTATAGATGAACTTAATGTTTCTTTTGACAATGAAAGCCAGACTTATGCATTGTCGTTCAGGGAGATAAGCGAGAACGAGAGGCAATCGTATTTCGAGTTGATGAAACAGCGTTTTGGGGACGGAGTGGAGAGTGTGGACTTTCTTACCATAAGTCCATCGGTTTCTTCCGAGTTGAGGAATAAATCAATGTGGGCCATAGGCCTTGTTCTCCTCGGAATATCTTTATATATAGCGTTTGCGTTCCGGAAAGTTTCAGAACCGTTAAAGTCCTGGAAATACGGCGTTATAACGCTTATAACTCTTGTCCACGATGTGGCAATTCCTGCGGCGGTATTTGCGCTGCTTGGGAAATTCAGCGGGATAGTAATTGATGCTAATTTTGTAGTTGCTATGCTGTTTGTTATGGGCTTCTCCGTCCACGATACAATAGTCGTATTCGACAGGATTAGGGAGAACCTTCTTGTTCTTAAAGAGAGGTCGGTCAAGAGGGTAAATCTTGAGGAGGTGGTTGATAAAAGCATAATGGAGACACTCGCAAGATCCATTAATACATCCCTCACGCTGATTGTAATACTTATGGCATTACTGTTCTGGGGACCGGTTAGTACGAAGATGTTTATACTTGCTATCTTGATAGGTACGGTTGCGGGTACGTATTCATCGATTTTCTTTGCAAGCCCGCTATTGGTCTTTTCCCAGAGGTTCTCACGCGATAAACAAAAAGAGTTTTCAAATTGACACATTTACTGTAAGATTGTAGCAATATGGTTATAGAAAGGGTCAACATAGACGAGTTAATAAGGGAAGCGCTGTCTGAGGAAGATGCGAGGTCAAGAGATATAGTCGCAAGGCGCTACGGTATTGGTAAAAGTCCGGATAGGAAAACCCTTGCTGCGCTTGGCGGGGAATACGGACTGACAAGGGAGAGAATACGCCAAATAGAGTCAAGCTCCCTCAGGTCAATCAGGGACAAGATAAAAGACCACGAAGAGTCAATAAAGTTTCTAAGGCTGCTTGAGAGGTATCTTGACGATGCCGACGGCATACGGAGAGGCGACTTTTTG
>CAZLBZ010000014.1:0-2142 GCA_964558045.1 uncultured Candidatus Saccharibacteria bacterium | reverse complement strand
GCAGGGGGATTCTTTCTACAACAAATTGCATTTCCTTGCTTCAGTGATGAGGTGGCCCCACATAAGCGGAGGGAACGAAGAGTGGTATCTTACCTGGCACAGCAAGCCGGAATACTATAAGGAGGCGCAAAAGACGGTTTTTCATCTGTTGAGTGTCGGTGAACATGACTTCGAGAAATTCCTTAAATCGGTGTCCAAGAAGTTTGGCAAGACAGAACCACAGATTATAAACCACCTCACTATTTCCAAGAGGTTTGGTATAGGCCCATACGGGGATATGGGTGCCGATAGCTGGCTGCACGTGAATCCCAAGACCGTACGTGACAGGGTTTATCTTGTTCTGGAAAAAACCGACGAACCGCTGCATTTCCGCGAAATTGCACGCTTGGTTAATGAGCTGAGCGATAAAGAGCGAACTCCTGCGACAATACACAACGAACTCATTAAGGAGCCGAAGTTCGTCCTCGTCGGCCGGGGAACATATACCATTAATGAGTGATTTATTCACTGATGTTTTTAGTAACCTGTATCTTGTGTGGTGGGTCGTAATCCCGCTTGTGGGGCTTACGATATTTAAGGATTTCTGGGTTACACGCTTAATAGAAAATTATATAAAGAGCATTGAGTGGGTAACGTTCGAGATATCAATCCCTAAGGAGAATATAAAATCAATCCGCTCTATGGAGCAGGTTTTTGTTTCGCTTCATGGAACTTACAGTTTCGGGATAAGAAAGGGAGACAGATATCTCAAGGGTTTGGTGGAAGACTGGATGTCTCTTGAGATAGTCGGGTTTGCAAGGAGCATACATTTTTACATAAGGGCGAGAAAGAAATACAGAAACCTGATAGAGGCGGCGATATTCGCCCAGTATCCCGACACTGAAATAATCGAAGTGGACGACCATACAAAGCTCCTGCCGGCGAATTTACCGAACGCCCAGTATGATATATTCGGAACCGACTACAATCTTGCAAGGGAAGACGCATATCCTCTTAGGACATATATAGATTTTGAGGAGATTTCCCGCGCCGAGCGCGTTGAGGAAAGGAAAATAGACCCTATTGCGACCATCTCCGAGGTAATGTCCAATCTTAAGGAAAATGAGCTGATATGGCTTCAGCTTCTAATCCGCCCAACCGGCGACGCGTGGATTGATAACGCAAAGGACGTTATCGATAAGCTGATGGGTAAGGAGGTTAAAAAGAAAAAAGGAGTTATAGGAACCGTTTTCGGCGGCGTTGGAGAGTTCCTGCAGAATTTCGTGGCGGCCCCTGCGGTCCATCCAGAGTGGTCCGGTAAGGGCGTGGGTGAGGAAACAAAGAGTGAAACAAGAACTACACCGGGCGACCAGAATGTCTTAAGGGCGGTGCAAAATAAGCTGTCGAAACCGGCCTTTGAGTCGATTCTCAGATTTATATATATTGATGATAGAAACGAATTTACCGCGGATAACGTGTCTGCCGTTGGGGGAGCATTGAGACAATTTGGAATGCCAAACCTAAACTCCCTTAAGCCGAACTTCGGGACGATTACGATACCCGCTCTTACAAGCAAGCTGCCCTTCCGCAGGGAAAAACTTATTGCGATAAGGAAGAAACAAATGTACCGCGCATATATCGAGCGTGAAATGCCCCAGGGCGTTTCGCAAGCGCACAAGCTTAAACTTAAAACATCTATACTGAACACCGAGGAGCTCGCAACGTTGTTCCATCCGCCGACCGTGTCCGTAAAGGCTCCTAAGCTTCAGCCAGTGGAATCGCGACGTGGCGGTCCTCCGGTTGACCTGCCAATAAGGGAAAGTTAAACAAGATTTTTATGGAGGACAAAAAAGAAATAACCATTCTCGGGAGATGCAATTTCAGAAATAAGAAGGTTGAATTCGGAATAAAGCCGGACGATAGGAGGCGCCATATCTATGTTATCGGTAAAACCGGAACCGGAAAAACGACACTTATGGAGAATATGATAGTTGAGGATATCTACGCCGGAAAAGGAATCGGCCTTATAGACCCGCATGGCGATTTTGCCGAGAAGATACTCAACTTGATACCGGAAGAGCGGGTTGAGGATACTGTATATTTCAATCCGTACGATATGGAATATCCTGTAGCATTCAACCCCATTGAGAGGGTTGCGGCTGA
>CAZLBZ010000013.1:0-9868 GCA_964558045.1 uncultured Candidatus Saccharibacteria bacterium | reverse complement strand
TTTTAATTGTTTCACGTGAAACAATTAAAACTAGATGCTGATAAGTGACGCTATCTATCGTAAAAACCGCTTTTATACAAGCGGTACAACAACCTATAATTCTCTGGAACCATTGGATCGTTGCCTATTTTATTAATCCATTCTATAAATTGCGTTGATTTACTACCTAACATATTGTTATAGAAAAGCGGGATTATTACATTCTTTAAGGCGCCAATTTCCCTGACAGTTAGGAGAGAATATGAGGCCCTATCGGCTTTATCTCCACCGGCGTGATGGTATGAATAAACTTTGTTCTTTAACCCAAGCTGGTCCCTTATTGCCGTTAGGAGATCGTGGTTATCAATATGCATCTTTATCATAAATGTAGGTATTTTTACTTTCCTCTCTTTCCTATTAGCTGTCGAGAAAGTAAGGGATCCCGTACCCTCTATAAACCCCCTTATATAGTCAGCGTTTATCTCTTTGTGTAACATGTTTCACGTGAAACAATCTACAAATGTTTCTCGGGGAAACATTTATATAAAGATACCACACTAACACTGGTCCTTGCACGCCCTTGAATGTAGTCCTCAACAGATTTCTACCCGGATCTACATAGGTTCTTAACAATATATTCCGGTATTTATAAACAAGTTTCTGCACAAGATATTATTATAAAGTGTACAATACGTGTATTGACCGATAAATTAACTGTTGGAAAACTTGGTGAGGATCTGGCGTGCAATTATTTACGCAGAAAGGGCTACAAAATCATTGAGAGAAACTACAGAAAGGTGTGGGGAGAATTGGATATTATAGCGGTCTCTCCAACTAAAATGCTTATCTTTGTAGAGGTAAAGACCATTAACGGCCCAAATGCAGTGGTATCTCCGGAGGAGCAACTTACACGTGCGAAGAAAATAAAACTTGACAAGATGGCACAATTCTACGCCAATAGACTCACTGACTCTAATGTCCTAAGGAACGGATGGCGGATAGACCTGATCGCGATAACAAAAGTTACGAACGCAGCAACGATAAGACACTACAAAAATATATAAAAACACTTGACTTAGCCCACGTCCGTCGCCATACTAAGACCGTCTTAGAAAATGGTTTTCGGACTGGTTTAAGTATAGGGTATGCCAAACACAAAATCGGCTAAAAAAGCGCTTAGGCAAAACGAGAAAAGGAGGATCAAAAATCTTTCCCAAAAGAGAGGTATCAAGAGGGCTGTAAAAAACTACAAGTCCATTCTCTCGGACGGAGGAGTTGAAGATGCCAGAAAGCAACTAAGCTCCTTATATAAAAACTTGGATAAAGCGGCGAAATCGGGCGTTATAAAGAAAAATAAATCCAGCAGGATGAAATCAAGACTCGCACGGAGACTTAATACGCCTGCGGAAAATG
Source organism: uncultured Candidatus Saccharibacteria bacterium (assembly GCA_964558045.1). Lineage (GTDB taxonomy): Bacteria > Patescibacteriota > Minisyncoccia > UBA6257 > Colwellbacteraceae > CAZLBZ01. The sequence continues at coordinate 8,476 of CAZLBZ010000013.1, read as the reverse complement.
GTGATGCTAACCTACCCGTTAATAGTCAGATCGAGTAAGGCCTCTTCGTACTCCATCTTCCCCGACTTAACAGACACATCGTAGTCCGCGAGTCTATCCGCTTCTCTTTTACCCAATGAGTGGTAGGCAATACTATTAAAGACTCTCACTGGATCGTCTCCTCTATCGCTTAGGATAAGTTCGAGAGCTATCAGCCTGTCTTTTATACTTCTTCCGCGCTTTATCGTATTTATTAGGGGGAAATAATCCGTCGAGGGCTTCGAATAAGAGCCGCCACCTCCAGATAGAGATAGCTTTTCAATCTCGGTCGCTATACCCCAGGTGTCTCCGCCGAACATCTCCATAATCGCAACTAGCGTTTTATTATCCATACCCACTCCATTTATCAATGCAATTTTTCTAATAAAGAGTTTAAGTTTTTCTCCACTGAGTTGAGGGAACTCTTGCGTCTGACAATCAAGCAAAAACTTGTACGCAACCGGTGGCTTTTTAGGTATATTTATAACAATTGTTGTGTCTTTATCATCTATGTATTTCTTTAAAATCTCCTTTAATTCCGCTCCGAAGCCGCTAATTAACCCGTCAAGTACCGCGAGACGGGTGTTGTCGAATATTGACCTTGATGCTAAAAATTCCTTGATGCGCTGGAGTGCATCATCGTCACCCAAATCAATTCTCTCATATGAAAGCCCGCTATGGCGACTTCGATAAGCCTCTATAATTTCATTAAGTTTTTCGAGTCGTCTATATGAGTCCGAACCGTATAATAGAATTATCATCTTCTCAAATAATTATTTCGTTGATGCGGTCATCTTTTTCCTCTATTGCGTTAATTAGTTTGTTTATCCTCCTTATTTTCTGCTTGGCCTGATACGCCGTTGCCGCGCCGCCAACTGATAGCATGGAAAGAGATATAACGGTTATTGAGCCTATATATAACTGGCTAAAGAGGCCGTGGTGAGAAGATGTCGCTAAAAGAAATATTATTATAGTCGGGGGGACCGTTATTACAGCGAGTCCCGTACGTAGGATGGAATAATACGTTCGTTTCTCAGACAAAAGAACCTCCAGTTCATTTAACAGAACCTTCTTATCTCCCTCGTTAATCATGCCGTAATTATACAGCTATCGGCTAGTTATTGCCTTTACAAACTCTCTGAAAAGCGGGTGGGGCGATAGGGGACGTGATTTAAGTTCCGGGTGGAACTGCGTGCCCACGAAAAACGGATGAATACTCCTTGGCAACTCCATAATTTCCATAAGGCGCCTGTCTGGTGAAGTCCCTGAGAAAACCAGTCCCTTTTTCTCCAATCTCTCTATATACTCGGGGTTTACCTCGTATCGATGTCTGTGACGCTCTGATATTTTTCCAACACCATAGGCGCCTCGAACAATCGTGCCACTTTTTAAAATTGCCGGATATGCTCCGAGTCGCATTGTCCCCCCATAATCATCTTTTTCAACTCTTTCTTTCTGCTCCGGTAATATATCAATTACCGGATATTTAGTGTTCGGGTTTATCTCGGAGGTATGCGCACCATTCATGCGCGCTACCGATCTGGCAAATTCAATAACGGCTATTTGCATTCCATAGCACAGTCCAAGAAAGGGGATTTTCTTTCTTCTAACATAGTTAATGGCCCCTATTTTCCCGTCTATCCCGCGAGAACCGAAGCCGCCGGGTACTATTATCCCATCATAGCTATCCAGGTTGCCGTGGCTCTCCGAGTCAACCCAGTCAATTACGGGTTTCCTGCCGAGGCCATAAGCCGCATGTTTAACCGCTTCTATAACCGATATATAGGAGTCAGCCAAAATAAAATTTCCTGTCCCGAAATACTTTCCTACAATGCCGATCTTTATTAAATCTCTTGAATTATTTACTTTCCTCGACAGTTTTTTGAAATCCCCTAAATCCCTCTTTCTTGGCCTCACGTTAAACCTATCCAGTATACGGTCGCTTATATGATCTTTCTCGAAATTAATAGGAACGTCATAAACGCTTTCTATGTCCGGTGCCGAGACAACGTCACGCCTGTCTATACCACAATTAATTGCTATCTTGTCTTTACGCTTGGCGTCAAGCGGCACCGCAGCCCTGGCTATAACAATGTCTGGTTGAAGCCCTGCAGAATTCAGGGTTCTCGCTGCATACTGCGTTGGTTTTGTCTTAAGCTCGTTGTCCTTTCCCCGGAGGGGAAGATAGCTAACAAGTACCAACAAAACGTCTTCCCGTTTTTTCAGCCTTAACATCCTGACAGCCTCCAGGAAAAGAACGTTTTGATATTCTCCCACTGTCCCGCCTATCTCCGTTATAACTATTTCCGCCTTGTTGTCCTTGGCGGCCTTATTAATTCTATCTATAACTTCAAGTGGTATGTGAGGGACAACCTCAACGCACTTTCCTTTATATCCGAGGCTTCTTTCTCTTTCAATCACAGACAGGTAAATACTGCCCGTTGTCATATAGTTTGCTCCGCTTAGATTCTTATTGAGAAAACGCTCGTAGTTTCCTAGGTCCTGGTCGCACTCAGTCCCGTCGTCCAGGACAAATACCTCCCCGTGTTCGGTTGGGTTCATTGTCCCTGCATCAACGTTAACATACGGGTCTATCTTTACCCCTGTTACCTCTATACCCCTTGATTGGAGAATTTTCCCTATAGATGCAGCGGCGACACCCTTACCGACACCGGACATTACTCCTCCAACAACAAATATATATTTGGGGGTCTGCTTAGTCATTTCTATTATCCGATTAACCCAACTTCCTTCGGCGGTATTAACTTGGGGTCCGTTGGTAGTGTGAAGAAAAAAGTTGTACCGCGGTCGATTATTGACTCTGCCCATATTGCCCCTCCGTGACTATTTATAATGTTCTTTGTTATATATAGTCCGAGGCCGGAACCTTCTGTTTCTCTCTTTAATACATTCTCCGCCCTGAAGAACTTAGTGAAAACCTTCTTCATGTTTTCGGGGGGGATGCCAACCCCGGTGTCTTTTACGCTGACTTGAGCATAGGGTTTATCTTTTAACCCCTCTACCTTCACCGTAACAGTGCCGTTTTTCACGTTGTACCTTATTGCATTGTCTATAAGGTTAGACAATGCAAGCCCGAGACGATTTGTATCTACCGTAAGATCGATTGATTGCTCTCCTCCTTTGTCGAAATATAGATTTATGCCGTATTCCTTAGCCTCTGCCTGCGCATTTGTAAGCACTTCTGCGATGAAGTCTATAATATTCACCTTGCTAAAGTTGTATCCAAACCTACCCTCCTCTATCTTTGAAACGTCTAGTAGGTCGTTTACTATCTTTAGCAGTTTCCTTGTCGCCGTTAAGCCGTTACCCGCCAACTCCTTGTCTTCCGGCTTAAGGTCCTCGTTGCCGTTAAAGCCTTCAAATATCCAGTTTATCGCAGTAAGCGGAGTCCTGAGCTGGTGCGCCGCTATGGTTATGAACTCTGATTTTGACTGGAGCAGCTCCACTTCCCTCGTCCTGTCGTGAATTAATTTTACAAAGCCCAAAACCCGACCGGCTTCGTCGAGTATTCTATCCGTCGACACACGCAAATCCTTCTCGCCGAAGGATATATCCACAACTTGCGGGTATACCCCCGCCTCGGACCGCCTTACAACGGTTGGTGCGAGTGACGGGAATATCGTTTGGACAAGAAGGCGCAGCCTTGCCTCACTGGCGCGTTCTGGTCCTATATACTCTCCGATTATTTGATCTTTCTTTATATTAAAAATTGCTTCCGCGGACGTATTGAAGACAAGAATTCTGAAATCGTTATCATATGCTACCACGCCGTCCCCGAGGTTTGTGATGATACTCTCCAGTCTTCCGGATGCAGTCTTTTCTTTTAGGCCCGATACTGCGAGCCTGTAAATATTCCAGAATATACCAAGACCGAGGATAAAAAGAATTGAGATATTGATTACCGCCTCGGTGCCGGAAAGATAGACCACATCAACGACAATCAATACTGATATCAGAAAAATGAAGAGCCAGAGGTAGCGCAACTCTGGCATACTTAGGCGGGAAATGAATGTTTTTAGCGTATTTTTATTCCTCACTAATCAGTATTATATCGGCTCACCTTATTATTCTCAATTCTATTTATTAAGCTGTTAAATCCGAGGTTATCTAAATACTCTATCAAGTTACTATTTGAGTCGATGTCGCGAACCTCAAGTTCTTCCAATATCACATTAAGGGGTACATTAAACGATAGTTTCGCAAGTTTTTTTGAAACCATCGCCAAGTCTTCGTTTTCTATCAGTCTAAGCCTCAGTTTTTCGTCACTTAAACCCACCTCTTTCGCCTCAATGTACATTTTTTCGATAGAGCCGTAGTCTTGTATCAATTTACACGCTGTTTTTGGCCCAATCCCCGGCACGCCGGGAATGTTGTCCGACTTGTCACCAACAAGCCCCTTATAATCAGGGAACTGCAGGGGGCTCACGCCAAACCTCTCCTTAACCGCACTCTCGTTATAAATTACGGTGTTACTAATACCCTTTTGAGGAACCTCAACAATAATATTGTCGCCTTTAACCACCTGTAGTGCGTCCAGGTCGCCGGATAGTATAACGGCCACCCTATCCTTCTCTCTGGAGATTTTATGGGCTATCGTAGCTATAATGTCATCGGCCTCCCAGCCGGACGCATCAAATGTTTTTATCCCAAAGGCATTAAACAGCTTGTACGCCTCTTTTATCTGCGGGACTAATTCATCTGAGGTAGGCTTGCGCGTTGCCTTATATTCACCGTACTCTATTTTTCTAAACGTCGGTTCGGGTCTGTCGAAGGCGGCGGCTATATACTTTGGCGCTTTCTCCCTGATCACTTTTATTAAAATGCTTGCCAGCCCGTATATAGCACCTATCGGCGACCCATCGGGGGTAGTAAGTGAAGGGAGAGCGTGAAATGCGCGGTGTATAAGGGAGTTAGAGTCTATTAAAAGATATATTTCTTTCGGATTCTTTTTCTCCATACATAAACATTACCCAAATAGTATCTTTAGGTAAAATACTCTTCACCTTATCGGCCCACTCAACAACGACTATGTTCCCGGGTGTTTTAATTGCCTTACTAACCCCCAATCTCACAAGGTCTTCCGAGTTAACCCTGTATGCATCTACATGAAAGACTCTATTGAGGCCCCTTCTTGCGGGAATTCTATAACTTCTGACTACTACAAATGTCGGACTTGTTATCCTCTTTTTTACGCCAAGCGAACCGATAAAGGATTTGATGAATGTGGTCTTGCCGGCACCAAGGTTACCAACAAGACCTATTACGGCCGGGCCCTCATCTAAATTGTTTATGATGTCTTTTGCCAGGGACTTCGCAACAGCAGCCGTTTCTTTCGGACTCTTCGTTACAAACTCTTTATCCATACTAATTCCTATTAGAGAATACCCCTTTTACAAAAGCTCCAATGCCGAGGCCCGATACAACGGATATTGCAATCGCTATAAATATCGGTGTAACGCTCTGGATGCCTACCGTCCCCGCTTGTTCTATTAGCGCCAAGTTATCAAGGCGGGGTGCATTGCTGTCATTAGCGACCCCCTGTATTAAATCTTGAGCGAAGATTATCTCGTCGTCGGCGACCGGGCCGGTATAGCTAATTTCATCGACTACACCCCCTGTGCTATCTCTAAGCGTAAGAGTGTCCCCGCTATTATTAAGATTTATCCCCGTGGCTTTATACCCTATCGAGATTTTTTCTCCTTTATCAAGCTTCCTTTGTTCTATACTAAGGCCGTTAAACGAAAATGTTTTTCCCCCCGCATCGCTAATGGTCCATCCCGTTAAATCGACACTGCCGTCCCCACCGTTTATAATTTTTATCCACTCCCCATCAGTATCACGCCCGGATGGATTTGGTAGGACCTCTATAAAATGGATCATATTGCCGGAGATTATACTAATCTTTGCGGAGGTACTTTGCCAAGGTGTTTAAATGCGCGGGGCTCTATAACCCTCCCCGCCGGCGTTCTTCTTATAAACCCTATTCTCATCAGATATGGCTCGTAAACATCTTCTATAATACCCTTGTCTTCGCTTAATGCGGCTGCAATCGTTTGTATCCCAACCGGGCCGCCATCAAACTTATCGACAATGGTCTCTAGGAATTTCCGATCATAGCTTTCTAATCCTATTTCATCCACCTCCAGAAAATTGAGCGTTTCTTTTGCAACATTCTCTGTTATTATCTCCCCGTCGTGAACCTCCAAGTAGTCTCTGGCTCTTTTTAAAAGCCTATTGGCGGTCCTTGGTGTAAACCTTGACGCTTTAGCGAGTAGTGAAATCGCCTTTGGCTCTATTTTTACTCCAAGAATCTTCGCGGAGCGATTTATTATGGATTCTATATCCTTTTCGTTGTAATAATCGAGTTTGAATGTCGCTCCAAACCTTGAACGTAACGGCGCAGACAGAAGGTTCACTCGCGTTGTCGCCGCAATCAAAGTAAATGGCGGAAGGTCTAATGATATACTCCTTGCCCCCGGACCCTTACCTATAACAACATGTAGTTTTCTACTCTCCATTGCAGGGTAAAGTATCTCCTCTATCATTCGGTTTAGTCTATGAGCCTCGTCTACAAACAATATTTCATTTTCCTCAAGATTGCTAAGTATTGCGGCGAGGTCTCCAGCTTTTTCTATGGTTGGGCCGGATGTAACCTTTATAGATGCGCCCATTTCTTTTGTAACCAGTCTTGCAAGCGTCGTCTTGCCAAGCCCCGCCTGCCCATAGAATAATAAATGGTCAACGGGCTCACCTCTTCTTCTTGCCGCCTCAAGGATAATTTGGAGGTTCTTTTTTACCGCATCCTGTCCTATGTAGTCCCCCCAGATTTGCGGGCGTAGTATTGTATCAATTGTTTGATCCTCTGATTTACCCTGTCTTTTATCCCTATTCTTTTTTTCATCACTTTCCTTTGTCATTGACAAACTATATGTTTTATGTTATATACTATTTAACTTCGGAGGTAGGGGTCTGCGGGTAAACGCGAGTTCTCTTTCAGTCTTATAGGTTAACTCAGCTCCGGCTTGGTTAATCCTCGAAGAAAGCTCCACTTTTGACTCTATGCTAGTCTCAAATTATGCCCGCAGGCCCCTGCCTCTTTTTTACCACTGTATCGGGCCGGTTTCTCTCTCAATCTCATCCAGGGTTGTAATTCCTTGAAGCGCTTTTAATATACCGTCCTGCTGCATAAGCACCATCCCCTGTTCCTTTATCGCCGCCTCTCTAATATCCCTCTCTGTCGCGTTCTTGTGAATAAGGGAGTTTATCTCTTCGCTTACTTCAAGGAGCTCCACTATTGCTATTCTGCCGATATACCCACCGATGCAGTTTTCACAGCCGACAGCGTCGTAAATCTTCTCCCCAATACTCTCACGAGAGACTCTTTTCGGCAAGTTTTTAATAAATTTATCCACCTTAGTTTTCATTTCCGGGTCCATCTTCGCCTCCTTACTACATTTACCGCACAAGCGACGCACCAACCTTTGAGCAACAATAAGGCTTAGTGCCGGACCTATAACATTAGGCTTTACGCCCAGGTCTATAAGACGCGGGATTGCTCCGGCGGCATTGTTTGTATGAAGCGCTGAAAATACAAGGTGACCAGTCAGCGCAGCGTGAACTCCGACCTCTGCTGTTTCAAGGTCTCTTATCTCACCTATAAGTATTACATCGGGATCCTGCCTCAGGATAGATTTCAGGCCAGTTGAGAAAGTGAAATTATCCTTAGTGTTTACCTGGGTCTGCTCGATTCCCTCTATGTGGTACTCTATTGGGTCTTCAATTGTGATTATCTTTATTTCAGGTGTTTTTACTTTCTTAATAAATGCGTACAGCGTTGTTGTCTTGCCGGACCCCGTCGGACCAGTTGTTAGTATCATCCCGTTTGGCTGTTTCAATTTTCTTATAACCACCGTTTCATCATCCTCTCTAAGGCCGAGACTGTGTAAATCCATAGAGATCGCCATTGGATCAAGAACTCTTAATACAATGGCTTCTCCAAACTCCGCAGGGACAACGGAGACCCTTACTTCAACGTCTCCACCGCCTCCGGCTATAGTAAACCTCCCGTCCTGTGGTTCATCTGTAATATTTAGTTTAAGTTTTGCGAGGAGCTTTATTCGGTTAGTCAACTGCCTTGTTGTTGCCGGGTCTATTTCAGCCATATCTCTAAGCGCTCCGTCTATACGCACTCGAAGTCTTATATCTTCCTTTGTTATATGCTCAATATGGACATCGGATGCTCGGAGTATAAGTGACGTCGCCAGTATCATCTTTAATACCTCGCTTGTGGGCATATCCTTGTTTACTTTTTTAAGAGTTTTAATGGCGCCGTTAATATCCTTAACGCCGCTTCTCATTAGGTTTATTTCTCCTTTGTTTAGGCTAATTTCTGATACAATATCCCCCCTTCTGCCGCCGCCCTGCACGCTACCGGGTG
>CAZLBZ010000012.1:0-10287 GCA_964558045.1 uncultured Candidatus Saccharibacteria bacterium | reverse complement strand
AAAAATTCTTAAGAGAATCCGATATATCCGTATTCCGTCTGCTTTTTATGGGGTATGGATCCCTGCCCGCGTCGCGTATACTACCTAATTTCTTCAGTCTCTCCTTTACGAGATCGTCAAGCATATTTATCAGTTTATGCTTTTGATTTTGTATTCTATCCTGCCGCTCGGAGCTTTGATTATAACGGTATCTCCCACTTTCTTACCGATAAGCTCCTGTCCAAGCGGGGATTGATTTGATATGTAGCCTTCTTCGGGCTTCGCCTCGCTGCTCCCGACAATAATGAGCTTCAATTGTTTGCCGTCGCGTGCAACCTTGACCGTGGAGCCTACATCCACGATTCCCTTTCCGCTACCGCCCTCCTTGATAATGGATGCGTTCTTCAGTATCTCCTCAATAGCCATTATTCTTCTCTCTAATTTTCCCTGCTCTTCACGAGCCTCCAAATACTCCGAATTCTCCGAAAGATCCCCAAGCTCCTTCGCATTTCTCAGCTTCTCTGAAACCTCAACCCTCTTTTCAGTCTTTAGTTTTCTAAGCTCCTCCTTGAATTCCTCAAACCTCTTTTTTGTAAGAAATTGTTCCATATTTTGGTTTCTGCTTTAGAGTGGAATTGTATCATAGGCCCGCTTCAGCGCAAACCATATACGTTTCTCCACAGCCAGTATCTTATCTTCATCGTCTCAACGAGCGTCTGGATATAGGCGCCGGGGCCGACGTGCGAGTCAAGGTCGTTCACCCAAACAACCGGTATCTGCTTTATTTTAAAGCCGAGCCGCTTTGCGAGCGCAAGAATCTCAACATCAAAACCCCATCTCTTAATCCTCTGTAGCGGGAAAACCTTTTCCGCCGCGTCCCCCGAGAAACATTTAAATCCGCACTGCGTATCCCAAATCCCAGGAATTACAAGGAGCTGTATAAAAAGGTTCCCAGCCTTTCCGAGAATCTGCCGCAAGAGACCCTGCGCGGGCATAAGTTTCGAGTCCCTGTGCGCACGAGAACATATAACCACGTCGTATCCTCCCTCAAGGTGGGGAATCATATTCTCAAACTGGTCAACCGAAGTTGAGTTGTCGGCATCCATGAAAAGGCGGTACTTGCCGGAGGCCTCAAGCATGCCGCGCCTTACCGCTTCACCCTTCCCTTGGTTATTCTCCTGCTCAACCAATATCAGGTTCGGTATCAGTTTCGTGAAACCCCTTACGACCTCAACGGTACTGTCGCTTGACCCGTCATCAACAACCAAAATTTCATATGAGTAATCCACTTTTGAAAGATGCTTATCAACATCCACAAGCGTCAAAGGAATCCTGCGAGCTTCATTATATGCAGGAATAATTACGGAGAGATATGGCCTTTTCATCATATTGCCTTCTTCTTTCTATGATAACGCAGCCTTACAAAAATGGCTACGGCAAGGCCGCCAAGCATATCAAACAGTATATCTGCAAGGGTATCTCTGAGGCCAAGCTGGACCGGAGAAGCGCCGAACCCGTAAGAGCTGTTGATTGTGTCGTATATAAATTCGCCGAATTCCCAGAGAACGCCGCCAAGGGCTGAAAGCGAGAGCGCCACGAGAACGGTAAACAAGAAGCTCTTATCAAGATCTATATACTCCGGAAAGTGCTGAATAATCCAATACGCTACAAGTCCAAGAGCTATCGCCCACCAAAAATGTATAGGTATGTCTATCCATGGAATGGACCTGTACCAGCCGTTGATGACCGCCAGAGAGTGTGCAACAGCAAGAGCGGTTCCCGTAGGAACCGCGGCCTTCCATATGCCCCTGTTTTTCTTTATCGCTTTCTCCATTGAGGCGCCCTGCGAGCTTTCTTAAGGCCGAACTTTTTCCTCTCAACCATTCTTGAGTCTCGAGTCAGATAGCCAAGAGTTCGGAATTCCTTCTTGAAATCCGGATTAAACTTGGCAATCGCCCGAGCCAAACCAAGTGTTATGGCCTCAGACTGTGCCATAATGCCTCCGCCACGTACTTTCACCTCAACGCTTCCCTTAACGGAGGATGACTTAATCGGAGCGACGGCGCTCCTCTGAAAACGCGCAACCGGAAAATATTCTTTATAATCAGCGCCGTTAACGGTGAAACTGCTATCCTTGCCTTCGGGGTAAAACCTTACTCTGGCGGTAGCGGTTTTGCGGCGCCCCAAGCCTTCGAAATATTTCCCTTTCTCAGCTGTCGCTGATTTTGTTTTAGCCATTATTCTTACTGTCTTTCCTGGCCCTTTCAAACTTAAGCATCTTTAGCCTTTCTTTAAGAAGTTTGTTTTTAGGTAGCATACCGCGCACGGCGTGGCGGATAACCCACTCCGGACTTCGCGCAAATGCGTCTTCGTATGATAATTTTTTGAGGCCTCCCGGCTTACCGCTGTGCCTATAGTAGACCTTCTGCTCCGCTTTCCTGCCCGTGAGTTTTATCATATCGGCGTTTTTGACGACAACGCTGTTGTTGCCGCGGTTTCTTGATTCATAGTCGGCGGAGTTTTTACCCTGCAGTATAAATGCAATCCTGCTTGCAAGTCTCCCCAACGATTCATTTTTAGCGTCAACTACGTAATTTGGCATATTAGACGAATTCTATAACAACCTTTGATACACCGTCGCGCTTCCTTGTATCGGCGGTTTTGATAATCCTGACATATCCCCCTTTCCTATCCTTATATTTCGGTCCGAGCTCGTTATAGAGTTTATATGCGGAGTCTTTGGGAACCCGCTTCATTAGTAATCTGAGCGCCGCTAAGTCTCCGCGCTTTGCAATGGTAACAAGTTTTTCAACACGAGGCCGTATCTCCCTTGCTCTCGCCTCGGTGGTCTGGATACTATTCTCCATTATCAGATTATGCATCAATATCTTTAAGAAGCTCTTTCTTTGTCCCCGAATCCTGCCAAATTTTCGGCCTTTCTTCTGGTGGCGCATAAAAGCTATTTCTTCTTGGCTGCCGGCTTTTTGCTCTTTTTCTCCGCTGTCTTCTTCTGTGCCGGCTTTTTAGCGGGAGATTTCTTCGGAGTGGCCTCTTTAGGCATCTTAACCTCGACAACCTCCAAGTCTCCTACCTTCCCAAAATGATCCAATAATATGCTTGCCGCCTTATGCATCGCACTCGATGGAGAAAGCGTTCCGTCTGTTTCAACCTCAATGTTCACCCTGTTGTAATCTGTCCTGTCTCCAACACGCATGTTCTCCACGCGGAAGTTGACATTCTGCACGGGGGAGAATACCGCATCAAGAGCGACTGTCCCTATCGGAAGCCTTCCCTCCTTTCTTGTATCAACCGGCGCGTATCCCAAACCTTTCTCAACCGTGATTTCCATATCCAGTTCAGCGGACTTTGAGGTCATAGTTGCAATATGTAAATCCTTATTCTCCACCTCGACCTGCGCATTACCCTTTATGTCTCCAGCGGTAATTTCCCCCTCCCCTTTTACTTTTAATGTTAGAACCTGCGGTTCATCCGCGAAGAACTTAAATCTGACTTTCTTGAGATTCAGCCCTATTTCAATGACGTCTTCGACTACGCCGGGGACCGTTGTAAACTCGTGCCCAGCTCCTTTGATTCTAAACTTTGTTACTGCTGCACCCGGCAAAGAAGATATCAAAACTCTCCTTAGGGCATTTCCAAGAGTGATTCCATACCCCTTATACAGGCCCTCAATACTGAAAACACCGACCTTCTCGTTCTCGGATACTTTCTTTACTTTTACGGTTTCACTTAGATATGTGTATTCCATGTTGTTTTATTTCTTGGAGTAATAATCGACGACCAAATTTATATCGAACGGGAAATCCACATCTTTCGGTGCAGACTCGACCTTCCCTTCAATTTTATTCTTATCTAAAGAAAGCCACGATGGAGGCTCATAGTTCTTCAACCTTTCGCTTAAATCACTGAAGACGTAATTGTTCTGGGACGACGGCTTTATGGTAATAATGTCACCTTCTCTGACGTGATATGAGGGAGTCTTTACTTTCTTCCCGTTGACGAGGAAATACCCATGAGAGACCGCTTGCTTGCCGATAGAACGACTCATTACAAAGCCTAGGCGCATCACCGCATTGTCCAGACGGCTTTCAAGGGTTTCGGTAATGAAATCAATCGCCGAATCGGTCTTCTTTGCGGCATCCTTGAATACTTTCTTCAAGCGTTTATCGCTTATCCCGTAAGAAAACTTTATCTTCTGCTTCTCCTTGAGCTGGTTTCCGAACTCACTCATTCTCTGATACCGCTTCCCGTGCTGACCCGGACGATAGGGTTTTCTCACAAGAGCGCGTTTCGGAGAAATCGAACGCTCCCCTCTAATTGAGAGTTGAGTACCCAAACTTCTTTCCTTTTTCTCAAGCACTCTTGGCATAATAATTATCCCCTTCTCGATTTTCTCGGACGCGGTCCGTTAAACGGTACCGGAGTAACGTCGCTTATAGATGTGATATCAAAGCCGCCGCTTGCGAGAGACCTTATGGCGGAATCCCGCCCGGGGCCGATTCCGGATACGTAAACGTCCACCGTGCGAGGGCCTGACTTTGCGACTTTCTCGACTATCGCGGATATCACCTTTGATGCGGCAAACGGAGTCGCCTTCTTTGGCCCGGAAAAGCCAAGCGTACCTGCAGTCGCCCATGTAATAACGTCGCCTTTTTCATCGGTTACGGTTATCATCGTGTTGTTATAGGTGGACTTTATATATATCCTTCCTTTCTCAAATCCTTTGGAAGATTTCTTCTTTTTCTTGTCCTTCAAAGGAGCGACCTTCTTGCCGCTTTCTGATTTTTCGCCGCCAATTTTACCCTTTTCCGCAATACGTTTCTTTCCCATAATGTTATTTTAGAGTCAGCTTCCTTCGCCCGCTGCCGGCAGTAGCGCGAACGTTTCCGCGGATTGTACGGGAGTTCCTGCGCGTACGCTGTCCTCTGGTTGGCAGCTTTTTGGAATGGCGAGCTCCCCTATAGCTTTTGATATTCTTGAGGCGGTTTATATCCTGCCTTATCGATTGGCGAAGTTCGCCCTCAACCTTGTAACCTGCCTCTATGGCGTCTTTTATTCTCAATACCTCACCCTGTGTAAGATCCTTGGTTCTCTTGGAAGAATTTATCTTCAATTTCCCTAAAATATCTTCAGCGGAGGCGGCGCCTATACCGTAAACATAGGTAAGCGCGATGCCTATCGTCTTCTCGTCCGGTATGTTTACGCCTACTAATCTCATTTGTCCCTAAATCATTTAATATAATCGGGCGAATAATACAAATGCATTGTTTTAGCCCTGTCTCTGCTTATGCTTAGGATTTGTCTTGCAAATCACGTAAAGCCGTCCTTTTCGACGGACGACTTGGCAATCTTTGCATATTTTCTTAACAGATGCCCTTACCTTCATACCTACATGCGCCAGATAATCCTGCCGCGCTCATCGCCGGGTGAGGCAAGCTCTACCTTAACCTTATCTCCGGGTAAAACGCGTATCCTTCTCACACGCATTTTACCGGAGATATACGCTAATATCTCCCTTTCATCGTCAAGTTTTACTTTAAAACTCGCTCCGGGTAAAGCCTCAACCACAATGCCTTCGGTAGTCATCTAGTGCGGGGTGGATATTATCATACCTTTCATTTTACGTCAACGATGATTTTACCGTCTTTTTCGGGCACTTTTTTCACCCAAAACGGCCAAAACCTTACCTCGCCGGACCTCACTCCCGGAATGGAGAATATAAGAGCTTTCAGGCCGGCCTCGTCCCTACCCGAGGCGTCTGACTTGAATCTATCAATGTCGAACGGCTGCGCCCATACTGACTCAAGGCTAAGCGCGGTGCTGAACCCCAAGCCGTCTTCCCCGACATCGGGAGCGTTATACTCGGCATTATAGCTTCTAACCCCTAAATCAGCGCCCGTCTCGCTCTCTACTCGTGATTCAATTACCTTTATAAGGTCCTGCTCGCTGAACCCAACCACCCTCCCCTCGCCGTGGACCGTAACACTGAATTTTTCCGTGCCTCCGGTTGTATCGTCAATCGCCTCATCGGTAACGTTAAACCTGTAAGCGCCATCCAGAACCTTTATATCCTCCGGTATGTTCAGGAATAATTGCGAACGGGTGGCATCCTCAAGGGTTTTGATAACGTCCTCTCGCGCATTTTTAATATCCTCTTCCGTTGGGACTTTCCTCTCGCCGACAAACCCGCCAGTCATCGGCTCTTTGGATTCGCCGTAGAAGCCGTCGTACTTCGGTGAGCCCTGAAATCCGGGTATCCTGTATCTGTCTATCGGGCCGATATTGTAATCCTCCCCCGCCTCGTCTGCCGTCACCGAAACTTCCATGCTTGATGGAACAATCTGGCCATCAACTACATCCGCTCCGGGAATCGTTATATATGCATCCGTTCTGTACACCTTGCCGTCCGGAGTCCTGAATCTAGTATTCTCCACAAGATCCTGCGGCTCGGAACTGTAAGCGTTATAGACGATTATCTTTCCCTTTGCCTTCCTCTCTACAAACTCCTCGCCGCTTGCGGAATAGGATTTGGTTACGTTCTTCTTCTCCAGAAAACTAACTCCCCTAAGTCTTATCTCATCGCTGGAGAAACTATTTTCGTTTATATTCGCGGAGACGGTAAGTTCACCGATAAAATCCCACTCCACTTTGTCAAAATCAAGCGTAATCGTAACCCGCGGGAGCATTATGATAACCACGGTGGCCAAGACCGTCAATGTCGCCGTAACCCCTACCGCGATAAGGAACTTCTTTAAATTGGAAACTGAGTGTCTTTCCTTTACCTCGAGGTCAACCACTTCTTCCGCCTCATCAAACGACTCCGCGGGCAAATCCCTCACCGGCTCCGACGGCTCGTCTTTTTGAAGAATCGATTTAGCCCTTCGGGGAGCGAACTTCGAAATTGCCTCTTTCCCGCCTCTAAAACCCTTCTTTTTAACCACTACCTCGTCTTCATGCTCAACGGGAGTCTCTTCCGCCTGACTGCCATTGACAGACACCATATCAGAAACCGCTCTCTGTCTCTTCCCGCGAAACGGATTAACGGATCTCAGTCCGGAACTCGCCGCAAGTTCAAGGACATCGTCGTCCACGGACTCAACCGTAACGTCTTTGCCGGCGGCTCTTATTTCTCTCTTTAACAGAAGGAAGCTGCTCCTTGATTTTGCGAACTTGGAAACACGCGGAACATAAACCGTAACCTCTTTGTCCGGAGAGTTTAAAACCTTACTTATAACGGATGCCGCCGATTCGGATTTCGTTACCTGAATTTTATTCATATCAATTTGTCGGTATTAGCCACTTTATTCTTCTCTGTGCAAGCTGGTTGAGCTCCTTATATATTTCGTGCGCTTCGTCCCCTATGAAGTCTTCCAGCCCGCCGTCTTCGCCGGTTGGTATAAGGCGTATGCGCCACCTGTCCGCCTGGAATCTCTTATTGTGCATGCTTGCCGGAACCGGAACGAAACTCTTAACGTAAATCGGCGGAATCTTGCCCGCCTTCGGCTTAACAAAATTCCTTATCCCCATAACCGTTCCGTTAATGAACTCGCCAAATGAATTATAGAATATTTTATCTATTTTCTTCGATACATGTGTGGAAACGTCGTCCTCCGCATATCTTGAGTAGAATTTCTTTGCGGAATCATAAGGGATTCCAAACTCTTTTATTATCTCATCAATGACAGCTCCGCCGCCCCAGCCGAAGTCGCTTATATATGAAATCCTTGAAGGGTTTATTAAATACATCGCGGTCCCCTTGTCGCCTATCTCCATATAAACCGCATCGCCGGACTTTAGGGTTTTTGACAGAAGATAGGCACGCACACTGCCTCCCTCCAGCATATATGAACCTTCAGTAAATCTGTCCCTTTTCACCATCGTTATCGCCAGAAGGACCTCCACGTTCTTTCCGGCAAAGCCGCGGGGGTCAATAATCCTGCTTCCGTCAATCTTGATTCCCATCACACGCGCATCCGTAAGCAGCAGGTCCACCTCATTAACGCCGAGGCGCTCCGCAGCTTCCGCGCGGGAGCTGTCAAACAGCCTCCATATCGCCTGCGATATGTAGTTCTCCAGGTCCACTATTCCCAACTCGTCTCTGGGGTTGTCTCGTTCTATGCTAACCGAAGAGAAAATTGTTACTGCCGACTTGTGGTCTAAATCGAGAATTTTTTCCATATAAATCCTTTCAACACATTAACGTTATTGTCAATTTTAACACAAATACACGCGTTTAAGCACGCCGGGCGTCAGGGCGTCTCTAGAGCGCTATTCAGCCACTGCCCTTATTCGCCTGACTCCTGCGGATACCGCCTCCTCTTTCTTTATCCTGAATCTTCCGACCTCTCCGGTGTGCGTAACGTGCGGACCGCCGCAAATCTCTTTCGAGAAAGCGCCGTCAATGGAATCTCCGGAATAATACACCTTTACATTATCCGGATACTTCGCCCCCTCGACATACAGTGCTCCCGTCTCCATTGCTTCCTCAAGCGGAAGCTCCGTTTTTTGGAAAGGCAGGTCTTTTCCGACAATCTCGTTCACTCTTTTCTCTATTTTTTTCAGCTCTTCGCTTGTAACCTTGCGGGGAAAAGTAAAGTCGAAACGTGTCCTTTCCGACGTTATATCCGATCCTCTTTGCCTCACCTCGTCGCCGAGCACTTCACGGATTGCCGCCTGTAGGAGATGTGTAGCGGTGTGAAGGCGGGTTACTTTTTTCAGCTCTTCCTTATCCGACGCTTTAATCTCCCCCGTATCAAGAACCAATCCGTGCCCCCCGAATTTCTTGCCCGCACCAGCGCGCGATACGTCTTGGTGCCGCTTAAACTCCTTTTCAAAATCATCCTTCTTAAGGTGGGACGAGCTCTCCGGAGCGAGTTCTTGTATCAATTCAAATGGAAGCCCGTAGCTTTCATAAAGCCTGAACGCGTCTCCGGCGGTAAGCTTCTCGTACTTAGCAAGCTCTTTCAGCCCCCTTGCAAGAGCCGTGCGAAACTTCTTTTTCTCTTCCCCAATCACGTGCAGAATACTCTCACTGTCTTTCAGTTCCGGATACACCTTGTCAAACTTCTCCACAACAATCGGAATCAATTCCACAAAAAGGTCGGGGTGTATATCCTTGGTAACCTGATAGGCTATTACGCGGCGCAGAAGCCTGCGCAGAACATATCCCGCCTCCTTATTTGATGGTGTAACGCCGTCGCCTATCAGAAAGGCGGATGCCCTGGCGTGGTCTGCTATAATCCTCTTTGTCCTGAGGTCTATCCCGGGAGCGACTTCATCCATTTTGGCGATTATCGGCGTAAGAAGATCAGTCTCATAAACATTATCCAATCCGTTTACAACCGCCATAAGCCTCTCAAACCCCATTCCGGTATCAACTCCGGGGTTCTCAAGCGGTTCCAGCTCTTTCCCTGAATCTCCGGAAAGAAGCTCTTCCCTTGAACCCGGAAAGAAGAATTGGTTAAAAACCAAATTCCATATCTCCACATCTTCTCCGGAAGCCGTCCTGCAGTAAATCTCTGTTGTGGGTCCGCATGGGCCGGAACCTCCTGTAGGCCCCCAAAAGACATCCTCAATTCCCTCTTCACGCACGTCTGTAACGCCAAGTGAATTCCAGATTTTTGTGGAATCCTCGTCTTTGGGAACTACATCCGAGCCCTCAAAGACGGTAACGTACGATATCTCCAAGCCGAGTTTCTTTGTCACAAACTCGTGTGCGTACTTTATGGCCTCCTCTTTAAAGTAGCCCCCAAAAGAGAAGTTACCCATCATCTCAAAGAATGTGAGGTGTGTCCCGTCGCCGACTTCTTCTATATCCGAGGTTCGGAATGACTTCTGTATTGAAGCGGTATTTTTGGAGCCAAAGTCCTTGTCCGGATTTGCATTGCCTGTGTAGTAAGGCACGAACTGCTGGACACCCGCGGTGGTAAAGAGAACCGAAGGGTCGGCCGGTATCAGGGACGATGATTCAACCGCTTTGTGTCCCCTCTCCTCGAAAAACTCCAAAAATTTCTTCCTTGCCTCTTCTGAACTCATACCTAGTAATCTCCGAGTTTCGCAGCCCTGTCGTGCATGCGAATTTTCTCAAGAGCTTTCGCCTCAATCTGGCGAATTCGCTCTCTTGTAACATTAAACACCTTTCCAACCTCCTCGAGCGTGTGGGTAACTTCATCCTCAAGCCCGAAGCGCATTTCAAGTATCTTCTGCTCTCTTTCTGTAAGGTCGCCTATAATCTCCCTTATCTGGTCGCGTAAAAGTTACTGTGAAGTAATCTTTATGTGTGTCTCGCTG
>CAZLBZ010000011.1:0-10336 GCA_964558045.1 uncultured Candidatus Saccharibacteria bacterium | reverse complement strand
CGGCTCACAGTCATGGTTACCTCGCCGGTTACCTCCGCCGCTTTGTTCACGATTCCTGCTCCGGTTCTGATGATTCGGTCGAGTTCCTGCTGCACGGGGTTGTGCCACAGGAGATCGACATAGGCCCAGAACTCCTTTTCTGGGAGGCCGACAAGCCATTCCAGCTTCCCGGTCCGACGATCATCCTCGTCGGTCTCAAGCTTGGTCAGCGCGACGACCAGGTCGTTCTCCGTGAGCTTGGAGACATCTCCGTACTTTTTCGGAATCGTTCCATGCTCTGCTTGCTGTAGCAGTAGAAGCAGGGTCCTCCTCTTTACTTCATCCATCTTGCGGATGTCGTCGAGGAGGCTGGCGCGCTTATCCTCTGCATCGGGATCGACGGTTCGTTGGAGTTGCCTCTCGCTCGCTTCGCCCAGAATCTTGCTACGCCTTTTGAACCCTCTAAGGAGCTCCACGGCCCCCTCCGCGAAAAACTCCTGTCCTGCTTCATTGACGAACTTTTTTAATGGCATGATCTATCTCCTTCCCGCTTTCTCTAGTCCTCTCTGAAAAGATTTTGAGAGATGAAGTTCTAGTCGCGGCCCAGGTTCTGGCCACCGAACTTCCTCTCCTCCTCCTCCAGCAAGACGGAGCAAAGTCGGGTTATTGGGTGCGTGTAGTCCTCGCACCCAAACTTCCAGCTCCACCACCTCTCCGTCGGGGACGCTCTTTACGAGCATGAAATTCCCATCTGGATTAGTGTGGAGTGTGTGAGCAATTTTCCCATCCCAGGCGTTCAGGAACGTTACCTTCACACCCTTGATTGGAATATTGGCTTCTCCGCGGACCATGCCGACGATTCGGTATTTCCCCTCGGAACCGATGGAGTGCACCTCAAAAGAGAGGGGCCTCCTCGGTTTCTTCTCCTCTATGGGGATGGGAACGATCGTCCGTGCTACCCACGGCTGGCCTGCTATCTGAGCTTCTACGCTTACGCGTTTTGGCCCAGGTGCAGCCTTGATTATTTGCTGAGCTCTGCCATCCACATCAGTGGGGACAGATAGCCCATACGCAAACCCATCAAGGTAAAACTGAATTGCCTCGCCATCGAGCGCCCTTCCGGACCTCGAGACGAGAGCTGTTGTTATGATCTGCCAATTCCCGCCCTCCAAGGAGGGCTCCTCCGTAGTGATACGAAGGTGTGTTTTGGCGGATCGGGGTTGATTATTTCTATTGCCAGCCATGAGCATTACTCCTTCTTTGGCTTTCCTTTCAATCCTTATACACCTGTAAAGATGCAATTATATCTCAGGTTCCCCTAAAACATAGTGTAATCATTACCATAATTTATGACGGTTGTCAATGTATAATGGTGTTCTTTACTGGCGAATCAAATCGAAGTGTTAATACTGAGCTTGTCAAAGTGCCTGCACTGAGCTTGTCAAAGTGCCTGCACTGAGCTTGTCGAAGTGTGCCCCTGACAGGATTCGAACCTGTAATCCTTTCGGAACGTGATCCTAAATCACGCGCGTATGCCAGTTCCGCCACAGGGGCAGTTGCCGCACCGATTCTGTAACTTATCCCAAGCGCTCATAGAATACATTATTAAAAGTCCGTTTTCTACTCCCTTCTCTTTCCGTGAAACGCTCTATGAACCTCGCGAAGTTCGCGGTTTGTAACGTGTGTATAAATTTGGGTAGTGGTAATACTGGAGTGGCCAAGTAACTCCTGAACAGACCGGAGGTCGGCGCCGTTTGCAAGCAAGTCGGTCGCAAATTGGTGTCGCAGCTGATGCGGCGTTACTTTGTCCGTTATCCCGGCCTCGCGGGCATACTTACTTACAAGCCGCTCAATGGTGCGCGGAATTATACGGCCGAGCACTTTTGGTTTCTTGGCCCTTGATATGCTTACGAAAAGCGCCCGCTCGGCATCGGACCGTTTATTAAGATACGCTTTTAGGGCGTTTTTCGCGCGCTCGGAGACAAAAACCACCCTGAGCTTCTCGCCCTTCCCTCGTACTGTTATCTCCCCGCGGCCGAGATCAATGTATCTATCAAGGGCGCAAAGCTCGGAAACGCGCAGGCCGGTAGAGAAAAGCGTTTCCAGAATCGCCCTGTCCCTGAGGGCCCTGACGCTGTTTCCCTTGGGGGCTTCAAGCAGGCGGTCAAGCTCTTCGTATCTGATGATGTTTATCTGCCTTGTGGGCACTTTCGGAAGCTCAACTTTGTCAGGTGAGACTGCGTCGTAATCGCGCACCGCAAGAAATTTCAGGAAATTCCGGAGCGCGATTACGTAATATGCCTGCGTTCTTTTTTTGAGATTTTTGTCGTCCCTTGCAAGGTCCACGCGGAAATCCCTTATATTATCCTCGGTAATGTCGTGTACGGACCCTACGCCTGCGAACTCTACGAACCTGTAAAGATACCTTTTGTAATTCGCGCACGTTGAGAGAGAGCGATTCTTCTCAATCGCGAGATAGTCGAGGTAATCCTTTATTAGCCTGTCTATCTCACCCATATACATATTATAACGTAAATATTGTGCGACAGTAACGAGCGTGAAAAGCCCCTTTACAGACTGGTTAAAAGCTGATATTATTGCTCCGCAATGAGAACTCCTCGTAAAAAGCAGCAAATTATTGAGAAGCACCGTATCCACGAGAAAGATACCGGTTCTGCGGAGGTGCAAATAGCGGTAACAACGAGCCGCATAAAGGAGTTAACCTCCCACCTAAAAAAACACCCCAAAGACAAGCACTCCAGAAGGGGTCTTTTAGCGATGGTGAACAAGAGGCGCAACCTATTAAAATATCTTGCGAAGAATTCACCTAAGGGTTATAGAAATATTATCAAAGAGTTGGGTTTGAAAAAGTAAAATACATATAGATGTCCATTATTCCGAATAAAGAGCAGAGAGTCGGTATTTTTATCGATATTCAGAACCTTTACCACTCTGCAAAAAATCTCTATGGGGCCCGCGTGAATTACGGTGAGCTTATTAAGGAGCTAAAGAAAGACAGAAAACTTGTGCGTGCACTGGCATACATTGTACGCAGTGACCCGGAGACCGGGGAGGAGAGCTTCTTTGATGCCCTTGAGAAAACCGGCATAGAACTGCGCAGTAAGGATATCCAGGTATTCCACAGCGGCGCGAAGAAGGCTGACTGGGACGTCGGGATAGCAGTTGATGCAATCAGGATGGCGAATATGTTTGATGTAATTATTCTGGTCTCCGGAGATGGTGATTTTGTGCCGCTTGTTAAATATCTGCAATGGGGACTTGGAAAAGGTGTAGAGGTTGCGGCTTTCGGGAAAACATCATCTTCCAAGCTGAGGGAGGTGGCAGATACATTCACGGACATGGATACTCTGCCTCGCATGGTTTTCAAATCGGCAAAAGCTGCAGCTAAAAGAAAGACAAATAAGTAATGGATCTGGAAAGGAAGGTATTTACCAAAGAAATTGGGGGGCGTGAGCTAAAACTCGAGGTTTCTAAAATTGCAGAGCAGGCTAATTCCGCGGTTATGGCAACATATGGCGGCACAACGGCGCTTGTAGCTGTTGTAATGGGAGATAGCGACACCGATCTAGATTATATGCCCCTCACCGTTGATTACGAAGAGAGGTTCTATGCGGCTGGGAAGATATTAGGCAGCAGATTTGTAAGGAGAGAGGGCCGCCCCTCAGAGGATGCGGTGC
Organism: uncultured Candidatus Saccharibacteria bacterium; assembly: GCA_964558045.1. GTDB lineage: Bacteria > Patescibacteriota > Minisyncoccia > UBA6257 > Colwellbacteraceae > CAZLBZ01. The sequence goes on along the minus strand of CAZLBZ010000011.1, from coordinate 6,659 downwards.
TCTCTGGAAGACTTATCGACAGAACACTAAGACCCCTTTTCGATAAAAGGATAAGGAGATCAATTCAGGTTGTAACTACAATACTCTCTTATGATGAGGAAAATGATCCCGATTTTGTATCTTTAATAGCGGCCTCGGCCGCGCTTGCAACGTCGGATATCCCGTGGGGGGGTCCTGTTGCTGGTGTCAGAGTAACTAAAGCCGGGGACGGATTTGCTATAAATTCATTGAATAGCAAATCGGATAATGGACCGGAAAAGCGGGCTTTTGAAGCATTTTTTGCGGGCACGGATGCACGGATAAATATGATTGAACTCGGCGGCAACGAGGTAGACGAGAAAGATGTAATAGAATCAGCGAAGACCGCACAGGTGGTTATAAAGGAGCTTATAGATTTCCAAAAAGAGATTGTATCGAAGATAGGTAAGCCGAAAGCGAGTATTGAACTTAAGGAACCGAGCGAGGAACTTGTTAAGGAAATCGGGTCTTTCCTGGATGGCAAGCTTGAAGAGGCTGTTTATGCGAAAGACAAGACTGACAAGTCTGATAAATTAGGCGAGCTAAAAAAATCCCTATACGAATATCTGGAATCGAAATTTGGAGAAGAAGGGTTAAGGGGCGTAGAGGGGATACTTGAGAAGAAAATTGACGATTTGGTGCATAAGAACATTTTAGAGCTTGGGAAACGTCCTGATGGGAGAGCCCTGGATGAAGTGCGCGACCTGTACGGGGAGGTATCACTCTTGCCTCGCGCACACGGTTCAGCGCTTTTTATAAGAGGTGGCACACAGGCGCTTTCGGCAACCACCCTTGCCACTCCCGGCTCCGAGCAGACGGTTGAGACACTTGAGCACTCCGGCAAGAAGCGCTTTATGCTCCATTACAACTTCCCGGGCTTCTCGGTTGGAGAAGCTAAACCGTTCAGAGGGCCGGGAAGGCGTGATATAGGCCATGGCGCATTGGCAGAGAAAGCGATAAAACCATTAATTCCGGCAGCAAATATCTTCCCGTACACAATTCGGGTGGTTTCCGAGATACTTGCATCAAACGGCTCCTCATCAATGGCGACAGTATCGGCGGCGAGTATGAGCCTAATGGATGCGGGAGTCCCAATTAGTTCCCCCGTAGCGGGCATTGCGATGGGGCTCATAGACGCACCAGATGGGAGGCACAAAATACTTACCGACATTCAGGGTCCGGAAGACCACTATGGCGACATGGATCTTAAGGTAGCGGGAACAAAAGATGGCGTGAATGCGATGCAGATGGATGTGAAGATACGGGGTATTACCGTTGATATCCTCGAGGAGGCGCTTGAGGCCGCAAAGAAAGCGCGCTTTCATATATTAGACCTAACCAATTCTGTAATACCTGAACCGAGAAAAGAGCTTTCGGAGTTCGCGCCTAGAATTCTATCGATTTCAATTGATCCATCAAGAATCGGCGAGGTAATCGGTCCTGGTGGGAAGGTTATCAATGGAATAATTGAAAAGACCGGAGTGGAATCGATTGATATCGACGATGATGGCTTAGTCTATATTACATCCGGGAGTAAGGAGTCCGCGGAGAGTGCGCTCGAAGAAGTAAGGGCGATAGTTAGAGAATTGGAAGTTGGGGAGGTTATAGACGGAGAAGTTGTAAAGTTGCTTGACTTCGGAGCCATAGTTGACCTCGGTGGAGGAAAGACGGGGCTTTTGCATGTTTCGGAGATTTCTGACAAATATGTTGAAGACGTAAGCAGTGTTGTGAAAATCGGGGACAAGGTTAGGGTAAAAGTTATAAAGATTGAAAACGGCAAAACATCTCTTTCTTTAAAGCGGGCGAAGAGTTAAATCTCCGTTATCCACACGCCTAACTGGAGATAGGCGAAGTGTGATACTATTAAAGTAATTATGAACGGCAACAACAATCCGGCGGGTCCGGCCCCCCTGCCAAGCAATGAAAACCAAGGGGCATTTTCGGGTTCTCCCAGAGGAGCGCCTGGTCCAAACAAGCCAACCCCGCCGCCACCACCGCCTCCTCCGCCACGGCAGAGGCCCACGGAAGGCGGAGCGCCACCGCCACCGCCAGCCGCAGAAATTGATATCAGAACGTTAGCAAGTGATACGAGCTCACTGAAATCCACCGGCGGCACTGGTACGGAACCCAAGGTTTTTAAGCCGAGTGATTTATCCAAGGAGTCGTCATTTGATGCCTCTGTTTCGGTTGATGCAGTAAAAAGACTTCCAACATCACGAAAAAAGGCAGCGCTCATTGCCACTGCGGTTGCAATTCTTATTGGGGTAGTCGCGGCAACGGTGTATATTTTCGTTTTGCCGCTTTTCCAATCAGATGAACCGGAGGTTGTGATTCCTGAGGATAATACTGCTGATACCGGAAGTCAGCTGCCAAAACCAAGACCCGCATTTGAGCACACCAGCTTCTTCACGGTTTCTCCTGATGCCACGGTAGAGGTTGTACTTGATGAGGTAACATCCGGTGAGATAAATGCAGCCGTTGAATTAGTAACCGAGTCAGATGAGACGAGAGAGAGCGGGTCTACTCATGAGATAGTTTTCACAACTGCTGACGGAGCCCCGCTGACGGCGGAGGATATATTAAGCGTTCTTTTGCCTGGCTTGAGTAGCTCTTTCTTCGTCCCAGACTTCACCGGTTTTACCTACTACGATGGTAATGGGACATGGCCTGGATATATATTTATGCTGGATGAATCTGCAGACGGGGATGGAGCGGGCTCATCCGTTGCGGCGGAGATTGAGGATAACTCGGACACAAACCTCGCGCTATTCTATCTAACCCCACCCGGCCAACAGGATAGCGGCGGATTTCAGGATGGAGTTATTGGCTCTGTAGCAACGCGTTATCTACCGTTCTCGGGACAGGGGGCGTCGTTTAACTACGGATGGGTAAATAGGCATCTTGTAATAAGCACTTCATTCGGGGGCTTCCAGGAGGTTGTAAGGCTTTTACAGGAATAGGGGGCTTGACTCAAATTATGAGTTGGTGATACGCTCTAATGGATTGAGTAGGGTCCGCCGGTGCGGGCCTTTAAACATAATGGGTTATGGATTTAAAGGCATTAATACAAACAGTTAGCCAGATAGCGGAGGAGAAAGGCATAGACGAATCAAGAGTGCTTGAGGCTATTGAGAGTGCTCTCGCAACCGCCTATAAGAGAGAATATGATAAAAGATCGCAGAATGTCCGTGCGAAACTCGATTCGGAAACCGGTAACGTCGCTTTCGCTCAAGTGAAAGAGGTTGTTGATGATACAACCGTTCGGATGCAGCCCGAGGATGAGAGAGAGGAGGTTGAGGAGGGGCCAGAGGACGCCGAAGAAAGACTCCCGCGATTTAATCCGGACAAGCATATCCTTATAGAGGACGCAAAGAAGGAGAAGGCGGGTGTAAAAATCGGTGACGAGATTGAATACCCATTAAAGGAAGACATAGATTTCGGCCGCATTGCGGCTCAGGCGGCAAAGCAAATGGTATTGCAAAAGCTTAGGGAGGCGGAGAGAGAGTCTATTGTAACTGAATTCAAAGATAAGGAGGGCGGGATAGTCAGCGGTGTTATACAGAGGTTTGAGCGCGGAAATGTTTTTGTGGACCTTGGCAGGACAACCGGGATTATGTTTGCGAACGAGTCTATACCCGGAGAGCACTACAGGCCAGGAGAAAGGCTGAGGTTTTACGTTCTGGGAGTTCAGGCCGAGTCGAGAATGCCGGGTATTATTCTATCCAGAGCGCACCCGAATCTTGTGAACAAGCTTTTTGAGCTTGAGATTCCGGAGATATCCGATGGGGTTGTGGAAATAAAAGCAATCGCACGTGAGCCGGGCTCAAGGGCAAAAGTCGCGGTTTATTCAAACACGGAAGGCATTGATCCCGTCGGAAGCTGTGTGGGTCAGCGCGGAACCCGAATTATGGCTATAACGAACGAGCTTGGCCAGGAAAAGCTTGATGTAATTGAATGGGCGGAAGAGCCGGAGCACTTTATTACCCAGGCACTGAACCCGGCAAAAGTTAAATCCGTGGAGATTATTGGCAACCGCGAGGCGAAAGTTCTTGTCGCGGACGATCAATTGAGTCTTGCAATCGGCAAGGGCGGGCAAAATGTAAGATTGGCCGCAAAATTAACGGGGTGGAAAATAGATGTTCGTTCTCAGGCAAGGCCGGATGAGGAGCTTGAGGGTGGAGTCGGGGATGTATTGGGCGCAGGAAGTGCGGATGCTGCATTGGATATCGGAGATAAAAAAGGTGCCGGTGAAGTTGAAGAAGATGAGAAGCCGATTTATCATAAATCTCACGATGAGGACGATGAGGATGACGACGAAGAGGTAGTGGAAAACGAAGATAATAAGGAAGAGAAAGGGGGGCAATCAAAGTCTTAGAAAATAAATAGGTAAAAATGACATCTCTTTTATTTCCCATAAGCGCCGGACTCACTGCGATTCTTTTCACATTTTGGCTTATTTATAAAATATCACGCTATCCAAAAGGTGATGGCAAGATGCAGGAAATCGCAAAGGCGATTCAGGACGGCGCTAAAGCTTATTTAAATCGCCAGTATCGCACAATAGCAATTGTAGCCGTTGTGATAGCGGTGCTGATCGGATTGTTCATAAACATAACCACAATGCTCGGATTTATAATAGGAGCGGTTTCTTCTAGTATCGCCGGCTATATAGGGATGCACATCGCAGTAAGAGCGAATGTCCGTACTGCGGAAGCCGCAAAGAATGGCCTTAAAAAAGCCCTTGGTGTTGCATTTGAGGGCGGGACGGTAACCGGGCTTTTGGTAGTTGGTCTTGCTCTTCTGGCTGTTGCTGGATTTTATGCGATAACTCGTGACGTAGTTGCGCTTATCGGTCTCGGCTTTGGTGGGAGTTTGATATCGGTGTTTGCAAGGCTCGGCGGGGGGATATTCACCAAAGGAGCGGATGTCGGAGCGGATTTAGTCGGGAAGATTGAGGCTGGTATACCGGAGGATGATCCGAGGAATCCCGCTGTGATAGCGGATAATGTCGGCGACAATGTAGGCGATGACGCCGGTATGGCAGCGGATCTTTTCGAGACATACGCCGTTACCGCAATAGCCGCGATGATTTTAGGTCATCTTACCTTCCCGGGGATTAAAGAAGCGGTCACCCTACCTCTTTATATGGGTGGAATTTCAATATTTGCTTCAATATTGGGGACGTTTTTTGTTAGACTTGGCAGGAGGAAATCGATTATGGGGGCCCTTTATAAGGGATTAGCTGCCTCGAGTATTTTTGCGCTTGGAGGTTTTGCTTATATAGCAAAAAAATTAGGGGAGAATCCGCCGACGAGTGCTATCATAAATGCTTCCTCCGGGTGGCTGGATATGAGACCGGGTAATCTGTTTTTCCCGATGCTTATAGGAATTGTAGTAACGGTTCTCATAGTGGTAATAACGGAATACTACACCTCGAACAGATTCAGGCCTGTTAAATCAATTGCGGAGTCTTCTGAGACCGGGCATGGCACAAACATCATAACGGGTCTGTCTGTCGGTATGGAGTCAACGGCACTTCCGGTAATAGTTATTGTCGGTGGTATACTTGCCGCCTATGCGGCAAGCGGGCTTTACGGGATAGCCCTTGCGGCAATGAGTATGCTTTCAATGGCCGGAATCATCGTGGCAATAGACGCCTACGGTCCGATAACGGACAATGCCGGCGGTATTGCCGAGATGGCGGAGCTCCCCGAGTCTGTAAGAGACGTTACCGACCCGCTTGATGCGGTAGGAAACACAACAAAGGCGGTGACAAAGGGATATGCAATCGGGTCTGCCGGTCTGGCGGCACTTGTGTTGTTTGCGTCCTATGTACAGGACCTTCAGAAAAGCGGAAGCTACGGCGCCGGCATGCTGCAGTTTGACCTCGGAGATCCGCGTGTGATAGTCGGCTTATTTCTTGGAGGAATGATACCCTACCTTTTCTCATCGATTTCTATGCGCGCCGTTGGTAAGGCTGCGGGAAGCGTGATTAAGGAGGTGCGCAGGCAATTTAGGGAGATACCCGGAATTATGGAGGGGAAAGCGAAACCGGATTATGCGAAGTGTGTTGATATCGTTACGAAAGCCGCAATAAAGGAAATGACAATCCCCGCGCTTCTACCCGTTGTAATCCCAATTGTCGTTGCGTTTACGCTTGGAGCAGAGGCGCTTGGGGGTCTTCTTGTGGGCTCTATTATCACGGGAATCTTTGTGGCTATTTCTATGACATCCGGCGGAGCCGCGTGGGATAATGCAAAGAAATATATTGAAGACGGCAACTTCGGGGGAAAGGGTTCAGAGGCGCACAAGGCGGCTATAACGGGAGATACGGTAGGCGATCCGTATAAAGATACGGCGGGTCCGGCTATAAATCCCGTGATAAAGATAATAAATATAATTGCTTTACTTTTAGTGCCGTTCCTCTAATCTAAAAGGAGTATTATAGTAGGTATATGTCAGATATAAAAAGAGTAGTAAACCAGTACCTAATTCCGACTGTCGTTGAAAAATCTCCGTATGGCGAGAGGGCATATGATATATATTCCCGTCTTTTGAAAGACAACATAATTTTCATCGGTGGACCGATAACCGACCAGGTAGCAAACGCCGTTATCGCGCAAATGCTTTTTCTGGAGGGG